>NZ_KQ758627.1:88406-274999 GCF_001457055.1 Priestia veravalensis
TTTCCAACATTGTTTTCACAATCAACAAAAAACCTGAACGATTAAAAGTGAGAAACTCTCAATCGTTCAGGTTTATCATTAGCTGAATTACTTATGTCCCAGCCTCATGTCATTAGCTTTTACCTTCCAGCCTCTTAACTCTTATATTTCCATGATAATTGGTAAAATCATCGGTTTACGTCTTGTTTTTTCATATAAAAACTGATTTAACGCTTCGCGCATTTTTAATTTTAAAGATGACCATTCAATCACTTTTTCTTCCATGCACTTTGCTAAAATCTCTTCAACCACTTTTCCTGCCTCTGTAAGTAGAGCTTCCGATTCTCTTACATATACAAACCCTCGAGAAATAATTTCCGGTCCTGCCACAACAGTACGCTGCTTTTTATTGATTGTAACCACCACTGTTAAAATTCCATCTTGTGATAGCAAGCGACGATCACGTAAGACAATATTACCAATGTCACCCACACCTAGTCCATCTATTAACGTATTTCCTGCATAGATACGTCCTGATGGCTGCATGCGACCGTCTTTATACTCAATTACCTCACCTTTATCAAGTACAAAAATTTCATCATCACCTAAGCCTATTTCCTTTGCAATTTTTTCATGTGATTTTTGCATACGATATTCGCCGTTTACAGGGATTAAGTATTTAGGATTCATTAAATTCAACATGAATTTTAGTTCTTCTTGACTGCCATGCCCAGAAGCGTGAACTTGCTTTTGGCTATGAACGACGTTTGCTCCTAAGCGACTAATAATGTCGATTACTTTTGCAAAGATTACTTCATGGCCCGGAATTGGTGTTGCAGCAATTAGCACCGTGTCGTCTTTTTTCACTTGAATAAATTTATGAGATTGTTTGGCCATGCGATGTAATGCTGCCATTGGCTCTCCTTGATGCCCTGTCGTTAGCACAACCGTTTCGTGCTCAGAAATATCGCGAAGCTTTTGCACAGGGACAATTAAATCTTCGGGTATTGATAAGTGTCCAAGTTCCACTGCGATTTCAATTGTTTTCATCATACTTTTTCCAACTACAACTAGCTTGCGATTGGTTTCATACACTGCCTGAATTACCTGCTGAATCCGCTGAATGTTTGAGCTATATGTCGCTACAATAATTCGTCCTTTTGTATGATGGAACAGCGAAGCAACCTCTTGACCAATTACAGCTTCAGATGTTGTATATCCAGGCTTTTCAGCATTGATACTATCAGATAGCAAGCACAATACTCCTTGCTCACCAATCATCGCCATTTTTCCAATATCAGGTTTTTTTGACAAACGATTTTGATCGAAAATAAAGTCTCCTGTATGTACGATTGCGCCATGTGAAGTATGCAAACAAATGCCTACTGAGTCAGGAATACTGTGGTTTGTTCGGAAAAATGAAACGCTTACGTTCTCAAACGAAAGACGTGTCGATGAACTGATAACGTTTAACAATGAGAAACTATTTAGTCCAACCTCTTTCATTCTTTCTTTTACTAACGCAAGGGTAAATTCCGTTCCATATACGGGCACTTCAATTTTTTTTGAAATAAATGGAATAGCACCAATTTGTTCTTCGTGACCATGCGTTAAGAAAATAGCTTTTACACGTTCCTTATTTTCAATTAAATACGAAATATCAGGAATCACCATATCAATTCCAAGCATATCCCCGCCTGGAACCTTTGCTCCTGCATCTAGTACATAGATATCGTCGTTCACCTCAACGATGTACATATTTTTACCGATTTCTCCTATACCACCCAAAGCTGAAATTTTAATATTTTCTGTCTTTTTATCCAATTCCGTTTCCTCCCAAAATCATAGACCCGTCCATAATCTCATTTGTCTTCATTATAACTGATGACAGAATTGGAATACAAGAAATTTCATCCATGCTTTTCTAATGAATAAAAAAGCCCCCTGCATTCTTTTATGAATGAGGAGGCTTTTTATTATAGCGTGTTAAGCATTTTTCGTAATGATTCACGCTCAGGTTCAGTTAAAGGAACAAGTGGTAAACGTACAGATCCTACGTCTAAGCCTTTAAACTGCAGAGCTGTTTTTACAGGTGTTGGGCTTGGAGCAGAGAAAAGAGCCTTCATAACAGGCAATAATTTACCATGTAGTTGAGCTGCTTCTTTTACTTTACCCGTCTCAAATGCTGATACCATCGCTTGCATCTCGTTACCTAATACGTGAGACGCCACAGAAATAATACCATTACCACCAATTGATAATACCGGCAACGTTAAACCGTCATCGCCACTATAAAGCGCAAAGTCATCAGCTGTATTGTTAATAATAGCTGTCATAGCGTCAAGATCTCCGCTTGCATCTTTAATTGCTACTACGTTTGAAAGCTCTGACAAGCGTACAATGGTAGTAAGCTCCATGTTAATAACAGAGCGACCTGGAATGTTATAAAGCATCACAGGAAGCTTTGTGCTCTCTGCAATTGCTTTAAAATGCTGATATAAACCTTCTTGATTTGGTTTATTGTAATACGGCGCAACGATCATTACAGCATCTACGCCAATTTCTTCAGCTTTTTTTGTTAGCTCAATCGATGCATACGTGTTGTTACTACCAGTTCCAGCTACTACTGGAACACGACCTGCCGCTACTTTAACTGAGTGTCTAAATAGAGCTAGCTTTTCTTCTGTGGATAACGTTGGTGATTCACCCGTTGTTCCAGCAATGATTAAAGAATCTGATCCATTCTCAATCAAATAGTTAATTAACTGTGTTGTTTTTTCAAAATCAATGTTTCCCTTATGATCAAAAGGGGTTACCATAGCCGTTGCTACTTTACCAAAATCAATCATGTCTTCACTCCTTGACGTTCAATTATCTCCATTGGTAAACAACTCCATCAACAATATTTAATTGATGGAGTCTGTTTACTTTATTGAGTTACTTTTGATAAATCAAAAGCACGGTGAAGTGCATTAACTGCTTTCTTCAAATCCTCTTCTTTTACAAGTACCCAAATTGTTGTGTGACTATCAGCTGATTGTAAAATTTGAATTCCTTCGCTTGCAAGCGCCGTTACAATTTTAGCCGTTACGCCAGGCACACCGGCAATCCCTGCACCTACGATAGATACCTTAGCACAATTGCGGATAACAGAAGGCTCGTAACCAAGCTCTTGTAAAACCGCAATCGCTTTATCTGTTGATTCTTCAGTAATAGTGTACACAACACCTTTTGGTGAAATATTAATAAAGTCCACGCTAATCTTTTCCTGAGCCATAGCTTTAAATACTTCAGCCTGCGTGTCGTAATAACCGTCCTTACTGAATACCTTAATTTGTGTCACATTGGATACGTGAGCAATGCCTGTTACAAGACGCTCTTGGACATCGCTTCCACGCTGTTGAGCCGCACTATGGGAAGTCACTAGTGTACCTTCAGAGTCAGCATAGGTTGAACGTACGCGCATTGGTACTTTGGCCTGCATAGCAATTTCAACAGCTCTTGGATGAATAACCTTCGCACCTTGATATGCCATGTTACAAATTTCATTATATGTCACAACCGATAGCGGTCTTGCATCTTCAACAATGCGTGGATCTGCTGTCATTACCCCTTCGACATCTGTAAAAATGTCAATGTATTCAGCTTGTAATGCAGCTCCTAAAGCAGAAGCAGACGTGTCGCTACCTCCTCGACCTAACGTTGTTGTATCACCGCTTTCGTTTGCTCCTTGAAAGCCTGTTACTACCACGACATCATACTCTTCTAATTCTTCTATTATACGGTCACATTTCATTTCAATAATCTTGGCATTAGTAAAATCACTATTCGTGATAAAACCAGCCTGAGCACCATTTAGAGCTGTAGCCTTTATGCCATTTTCGTTTAATAAGTTAGTGAATACAACGGAAGAAATTAATTCTCCACAAGCCATTAACATATCTAACTCTCGTTTATTCACAGAAGCCTTATTACCATTCACAAGTGATAACAGCGTATCCGTTGCATATGGTTCGCCTTTACGTCCCATTGCAGATACAACTACCACTACTTTGTAACCTTCTTTTTGTGCATTTTTCAGATGATGAATAGCACGTTCTCTTCCTTGTTCATTACGAACGGAAGTTCCTCCAAATTTTTGGATGATGATTTTCATACTTACACCTCATTAATACTCTGAAACACGCTAGTTGCGCTTATTTTACTAAGCCAAGCTTAATAAGTGACTCTGCAATTTGTACAGAATTCCAAGCTGCACCTTTTAATAAGTTATCAGATACAATCCACATATGGAAGCCATTTTCGTGATCTAAATCTTTACGGATACGACCAACGAATACTTCACGCTTGCCTACGCAGTCTGCAGGCATTGGATATACTTGATTCTCTGGGTCATCTTGTAAAACGATACCAGGTGCATCAGCTAGTAATTTTTTCACATCAGCTACCGTTGCATCATTGTTTTCAATTTCAATATAAACTGACTCTGAATGTCCTGTAACAACCGGTAAGCGAACACAAGTAGCAGCTACTGGTAGTTCAGGCATGCTCATAATTTTTTTCGTTTCGTTAATCATTTTCATTTCTTCGAATGTAAAGCCGTTATCTTGGAACTTATCAATCTGAGGAATAGCGTTAAAAGCAATTTGGTAATGCTTTTTATCCCCACCAACTGGTAAAATTTCTGGCGTGAATTCTTTTTCGTCCAGGATTGCTTGTGCTTGTTCCTTTAATTCATTAATTGCTGCGGCACCAGCACCTGAAACAGCTTGATACGTCGATACAATCACTTTAGATAAACCGTATTTTTCACGCAGTGGCTGCAGTGCTGCTACCATTTGAATCGTTGAACAGTTTGGATTTGCAATGATTCCATTATGTGCTTTTAGTGCTTCTTCGTTTACTTCTGGCACAACTAAAGGTACGTTTTCATCCATACGAAATGCGCTTGTATTATCAACTACAATCGCTCCACGTTTCACTGCTTCCGGTGCTAACGCCTTGGAAATGCTTCCTCCTGCGCTAAATAAAGCAATATCTACTCCTTCAAAGCTCTCTGGCTTTGCTTCTTGAATGATTATTTCTTCTCCATTATAAGTGACTTTCTTACCCGCTGAACGAGCTGAAGATAATAATGTTAATTTGCCAATTGGAAGATTACGCTCTTGTAGAGTTTTTATCATTTGTTGTCCTACTGCACCTGTTGCTCCTACTACTGCTACATGTAATTCTCTTGTCATTTTAATACCGCCTCCAACAATTTTCAACTACTCAACATTTTTCTGCATATACTGACTATTTTAACATAATACCTTATTTTATTGCGCTAAAGAAGAGAAGATTTTAAAATCTTCTCTTCTTTTTTCACCTTTGACAGAAATATATTCTTAAAATTACTTTATGATGCGGCGCGCTACTTTGTTTCTTAATCGCGAAAACGCTCCACGACAACAGGTTGAATTTGTTTCCCTTCCAATGCCGCATACACCGTATCAGAAAGCATCGGCATACGAGCTACCATTGAGTTTGGCTTTGAAATAGGATCATCTTGACCAAATGGAATAAAGTAAATGTTTTTAGTAGCCATTAGTCGCATTAAGTTTACACCATTTAGACCCAATGCGTCATTGGTTGAAATACCTAAGACAACAGGCTTATTATTACGTAGCGTTGCTTTTGCAGCCATTAGAACTGGGGATTCGGTCATAGCATTCGCAAATTTACTCATTGTATTTCCAGTAATTGGAGCAACCACCATGCAGTCAAGTGGAATTTTGGGTCCTAATGGCTCTGCTTTTACAATGGTATTGATAACAGAGTTCCCGGTAACTTCTTCAATTTTTCGAATCCAATCTTCGCCATCTCCAAAACGTGTATTTGTTGATTGAACAGTATAAGATACCACAGGCATTACTTCTGCTCCTAAATTGACAAGCTTTTCAATTTCTGGCATTACTGCATCGTACGTACAGTGAGAGCCCGTTAAACCAAAACCAATTCGTTTTCCTTTAAGTGACATTATTGTTTCTCCTCCCTTTGATCAGCAGCTTCTTTCAGTAACGTCACAATGACATTGGCAACGATTTGTCCTGCTGTTTTTGGTGCCACGATTCCAGGAAGTCCCGGTGCTAGAATCGCTTTAATTCCTCTTTTTTCAGCGTAGCGAAAATCAGTACCTCCAGGCTTTGATGCAAGGTCCACTACAAGAGCATGCGTTGGAATATTGGCTAAGACACTAGATGTCAAAACCGGATATGGAATCGTATTAATACAAATATCACTATCCGTTATTTCTTGAGCTAAATCGTTTAAATGAAACGGTGTTAACCCCATTTCGCTAATGCGTGCTAAATGCTCTGATTTACGCGCACCAACCTTTACATTTGCTCCTAATGCTGCAAACGAGCGCGCCACACTCATTCCTACTCTTCCTAATCCAAGAACGGATATATTCGCTCCATGTATTGTAAAATCTGTATGTTGAATGACCAGCATAATTGTCCCCTCAACTGTTGGAACTGAGTTGTAGATAGCAACATCGTCACGCTCAAACAGCTGAATGAGTGTTCGATTTGTCTTTTGAACAAGGCTATTTAAATAATCATTACTAATTCCTGAATAAATGGTACAATGCGCAGGAGTACTAGCTAAGATCTCTTCTGTTAAAATTACTTTTTCATTTGAAAAGATGGTATCGACTTGCCCTTCATGATTTGTACCTGGTACAGGCAAAATAATGGCATCGACATCGGAAAAATTTAGTTCATCAATTTGATATTTAGTCGCACCAGTAAAGCCGTGATCAAGCTGATCAAACCCTATAAGCGATGTTTTTGCATCTAATTGGATGAGCTTTCGTATGACCTCAAGCTGTCTTGCATCACCACCAATGACAGCTATGTGCAAATCCGTTAACATGTGTCTGTTCACCTTCTTTAATATTAAATAGAGACGTCTAGTTCTTTAAAATTATAGATATCATAGAATCATTCATTACCATTAGATACCTATTGCATTTTCTTCAACATAGTATGTAAACAACTGAGAATCGGTGAATCTTTCTCCGCATTGTATGACAAATATTCGAGTCCAAAAAAAGCATGGCTACTAACAGCCATGCTTTTCTACTATTCAATCGATGTATTTTCTTATTGTTCTAAATTAACTATAACCATATCGGTTCCTATCTTTTCAATATGAGACCATGGTACTCTTACATCACTACCCTGCTTTCGGAAACCAAACCATTTCATAGAAGGAATTAATAGCGCTTTTATTTGGCCCTGCTCATTAAATTCTAAGTCCGTTTGCCCCAGTACGCCAAGGCGTTCAGCTCGCTTTAAATCCACAATTTCCTTACCGCTTAGTTCACTTAACCTCATAAACCTCTCCCCCTTATAACTAGTTTATCAATGAACATAGTAAAAACATGACAAGAAAATAAAAAAGTGTGGGACAAAACGAAATGTTTCTTTCTCAAAGACGAGTTATGTCTTTTCTAAGGTAGTTAGGTTATAATAACAGGTTCGTTTCGTTCCATTCCGCTACGGACACTCGCTTTCCGCAGGGAGGAATCTGAGCCTCCTCGCTGCGGAGTCTCATCTCTTCCTCTAGTCCCCCTAGGAGTCACATGCCTTACGCTCCATTCCACTAATTCTTTAAAATTAGTTTCCTAATCAACAAAAAATCCGAACTATAAAAGAGTCGTTAACTCTCAATAGTTCGGATAGATCATTGACTGAAATACTTATGTTCCAGCCGCTTTCGTACTCTTATTTTTTATTCAATCCTTTTGGCATTTCACCGCTAGGGCTAATTAAAGATAGTGCAAAATCATCTTTAAAAATAGAACGTGCCAATGAATTAACGCTGTCAATTGTCACATTGTTAACTAGATCTAAAATTTCATCTAATGAGCGATGATGACCCAACATTAGTTCATTTTTTCCGTTACGACTCATACGACTATTTGTGCTTTCTAGACTCAGCATTAAGTTTCCTTTTAACTGCTCTTTACTGTTAGCAAGCTCTTTCGCCGTAATCCCTGTGTCTGTAAGCTCTGTAAGCGTATCTTGAATTGTATCATACAGCACATCAAGCTGATTGCTACCTGTTCCACCATAAATAGTCACAAGGCCACTATCACGGTAGGAAGAATGATAAGAGAAGACCGAATAAGCTAATCCACGTTGCTCTCGTACCTCTTGGAACAAGCGACTGCTCATACTTCCTCCCAATACGTTATTTAAAACGATTAGGCTATACACATCTTTTCCACCAATTGGAAGCCCTTCGAAACCTAAGCATAAATGCGCTTGTTCTGTATCTTTTTTGCGAGCGATGTGATTTGTATGAAAAGCTGGCTGTACATACTGATGGGCATCATATGATGAAGTGTATGTACCAAAATACTTTTCAACTTCTTTAATAAAAGAATCATCTACGTTACCCGCTACTGAAATCACAACATTTTCAGGAATGTACATTTTTTCCATATAGCTACGAAGCGAATCACCGTTAAACGTTTTTAACGTCTCTTCCGTTCCCAAAATTGGATATCCTAACGGATGGTCACCATACACAGCTTTACCTAATAAGTCATGTACGATGTCGTCTGGGGTATCTTCATACATCTTAATTTCTTCGTATACTACATTTTTCTCTCTAGCTAACTCTTCTTCATCAAAAGCAGAGTTAAAGAACATATCTGCTAGCACATCAAGCGCTTGATTGGAATGTTCATCTAACACTTTTGCATAGTAACAAGTATATTCCTTTGATGTAAAGGCATTAACTTGTCCTCCAATTTGATCAAAGCTCTCTGCAATGTCACGAGCAGAGCGTGTCTTAGTACCTTTAAAAAACATGTGCTCTAAAAAATGTGAGACACCATTAATTTCTGGATGTTCACTTCGAGAACCAGTCCCAATCCAAACTCCAATCGCTACCGAACGAACCGTTGGGATATTTTCAAGCACAATTCGCACACCATTTTTGCATGTATGTCGAGTAATCAAGCTAACTCCTCCTTTGTCATTTGCTTCATTTTAATGAGATACGTTTATAAGAAAAATACGCTTGATATCCGTTAATCTTTACGATAACTGACCATTCTTTCTTCATCAAGCAGCATCGTTACCGTCGTAACATCTAACCCTTTTTTCTCAATATCCGTTAACAGCTGATCCAATGAATTCGCTGTAGCCTCAGTAGGATGCATCAGCACGATTGCACCTGGATGAATTTTTTTCATCACGCGATTAATCAGCACATCTTTTGTTGGCTTTTGCCAATCAATTGTATCTACTGTCCACATAATTGTACTCATTTTTTGCTCTGAAGCTAACGTTACTACTTCTTTTCGAAAGCTACCGCTTGGGGGCGCAAACCACTTTACTTTCTTACCAGTAGTAGCCGTAATTACTTCATTCGTTTTCTTTAATTGATCAACAATTTGTCCTGATGATAATGTAGCCATGTTAGGATGCGAGTAGGAATGATTTCCAACTTCATGTCCCTCATCTACAATCATCTTTGCCAACTCAGGGTTATTTTTAACCCATCTTCCTTCTAAAAAAAACGTTGCTTTTGCATCGTGCTTCTTTAAAGTTTGAAGCATATCTGGTAAATATTCATTTCCCCAGGCCACATTTATCGTAAACGATACCATAGGCTTTTCAGGGTGTCCTCGATAGATAGCTTCAGATGGAAGATCATCTAAATGCACCTTTGGCTTTATTTGTTTATAAACCAGCTTGTCTTCATTAAACTTACCGCTTTTTTTCATGTTCTCATAGGAAGCCTTTACATCTACAGCGATTCCATTGTAACCCGGCGTTTTCTTCCAGACTGGGTCAATGGCTGCATTAGAAGGCTTAACGTTATATATCTTTGCTTTCTCGGCAATCTTCTGATATAGGTCGTTTCTTTCGACACCAGCTTGCTCAACCGTTGTCTGAAATGCTTCTACATAATCAGTAGCAAACGGATTATAAATTGATTTATATGTAATTGCAAGTAAAAATAAAAATGCAGTAAATTGAATGATTGAACGTTTCACTTATCCTTCCCCCTTCTCCATACAAAGTATGTAGAAAAAGGACAAGGTAGAACAGCGTCTTCAAGCCAATGTAATAAAACCCCCACATCAGTTAGACTGCGTGGGGGAATAACAAGGCAATTATTTTGTTTCTTTTGCCTGCTCTTCTTTTTCTTTTTGCTCTTTCAGAACTGCTTTCCTTGATAAGTTAACGCGACCTTGCTTGTCGATTTCCATTACTTTTACAAGAATTTCATCACCGATAGCAACAACGTCTTCCACTTTACCAATACGTTCTTCAGCAAGCTCAGAAATATGAACAAGGCCATCTTTACCGCTGAAAATTTCAACAAATGCACCAAACTTCTCGATGCGTTTAACTTTACCTAGATACATTTGTCCAGCTTCAACTTCACGAACAAGATCTTCAATGATTTTCTTCGCTTTTAGGTTCATCTCTTGGTCAATTGATGAGATAAAGATTGTACCATCTTGTTCAATATCAATCTTAACACCAGTTTCTTCAATGATCTTATTAATTTGTTTACCACTTGGTCCAATAACATCACGAATCTTGTCTGGATTGATTGCCATCGTCAAGATTTTCGGAGCGTACTGAGACAGCTCTTCACGAGGTGTATTAATTGTAGAAATCATGTGATCTAAGATCTGCATGCGTCCTTTTTGTGCTTGTTGAAGAGCCTCTTCTAAGATTTCACGAGATAGGCCATCAATTTTAATATCCATTTGTAACGCAGTAACACCTTTTGCTGTTCCCGCTACTTTAAAGTCCATATCACCTAAGTGATCTTCCATTCCCTGGATATCAGTTAAAATTGAGTAATGCTCACCCGATTTAATAAGACCCATTGCAATACCCGCTACAGGAGCTTTAATTGGAACCCCAGCATCCATCATTGCAAGCGTACTTGCACAAATACTTGCTTGAGACGTTGAACCGTTTGATTCTAACACTTCAGATACAAGGCGGATTGTGTATGGGAAATCTTTTTCTGTTGGAATAACAGGCTCTAATGCACGTTCACCAAGTGCTCCATGACCGATTTCACGACGTCCAGGTCCACGCATTGGTCTTGTCTCACCTACGCTGAAAGAAGGGAAATTATAGTGATGCATAAAGCGTTTAGATTCTTCTACGCTTAAGCCATCTAGAATTTGCACATCTCCAAGCGCTCCTAGTGTACAAATGCTAAGTGCCTGCGTTTGTCCACGCGTGAATAACCCAGAGCCGTGTGTACGCGGCAATAAGCCAACTTCAGATGATAATGGTCGAATTTCGTCAATGCTTCGACCATCTGGACGCACTTTTTCTTCTGTAATTAGACGACGCACTTCGCTTTTAACAAGCTTAGATAAGATCTCACTGACTTGACCTAATACATCAGCTTCAACTTGTTGCTCTTCAAACTGCGCAATTACCGCTGCTTTTACTTCGCTAATTGCTTCTTCACGAGCATGCTTTTCTTGAACTTGAACAGCTCGGTTCATGTCTGCTTCTGCAATTTCACGCACTTGTCTTTCTAAGTCTGCATCTACTGTATAAAGTTGCACTTCCATTTTCTCTTTACCAACAGCTGCAACAATTTCTTCTTGGAATTCAATTAACTTCTTAATTTGGTCATGTCCAAACATAATTGCTTCTAACATCACTTCTTCTGGTACTTCATCTGCACCAGCTTCAACCATGTTAATAGCGTCTTTTGTTCCAGCAACCGTTAAATGAATATCGCTTTTTTCTTGGTCTTCTACACCTGGATTTACAACAAATTTACCGTCTACACGCCCTACGATAACCCCAGCAATTGGGCCTTCGAATGGAATATCAGAGATAGAAAGTGATAAAGAAGAACCAAACATAGCGGCAACTTCAGACGAGTAATTTTGATCTACACTCATTACAACACTTACGACCTGTACTTCGTTACGGAATCCATCTGCGAATAGCGGACGAATTGGACGGTCAATTAAGCGGCTAGCTAAAATAGCTTTCTCACTTGGACGACCTTCACGCTTAATAAATCCACCTGGAATTTTACCAACTGCGTATAAACGCTCTTCATAGTTAACTGTTAAAGGAAAAAAATCTACGTCTTTCGCTTGTTTTGAAGCTGTTGACGTGCTTAATACTACTGTGTCTCCATAACGAATCAGTGCTGCTCCGTTAGCTTGCTTTGCTAATTGACCAACTTCAACCTCTAGCCTTCTACCGGCTAGTTCCATGGAGAACACTCGTTTTTCTTGTTCCATATCGACGAGTACCCCTCTCTACATATAAAATATATGTATGTAAATAAATGTGATAGTTTTATTATAAACGAAATACTAAAAAACAATAGCTTTTTTCACATTATGTAGCATCTTTTCAAAACATCTAAATGTACATACTAAAAAAGCGGGAATGCTCCCGCTTTCTTCTTATTATCGACGTAAACCAAGCTTGTTGATTAGATCACGATAACGAGTAACGTCTTTGTTACGAAGATAGTTAAGTAAGTTACGACGTCTACCTACCATTTTTAGAAGTCCACGACGAGAGTGGTGGTCCTTCTTGTGAGTACGTAAATGATCGTTTAGATTGTTAATTTGCTCTGTTAGGACAGCGATTTGAACCTCTGGAGATCCAGTATCGTTTGCATGAGTTTTGTACTCATTAATGATTTCATTTTTACGCTCTTGTGTGATAGCCATCCTATTCACCTCCTTGTTTATAAACCCCAGTTACCGAGCAAGACGTTGGTGAATCGTCATGCCAAGCAATGGTTGTTTTGCATACAAGTGTTATATTACTACTTTCTTTTCAAAAAAGCAAGAAAATCTCTGCTTTTTCTTTTAGTTTATTGTACGTTTTTTGAAACACCTAAAAAGTACTGGTTTGCTTCTTCTTTATCTAATGAAATTTGTTCAATTAGCGCTTCAATTCCAGAAAATTTGCGCTCACTACGAATGAGCTTATGCCAACGAACTCTTACATGCTCACCGTAAATTTGCTTATTAAATGATAGAAGGTGCACTTCAATTGTGGGCTTTTTTAAGTCTTCATGAAATGTTGGTTTATATCCTATATTGCATACTCCTTGATACCATTGATTATTTAGCTCTAACTCCACTGCGTATACGCCTGTTCTTGGCAAGAGATAATCAGCGGCTAAGGAAACATTTGCCGTTGGAAACCCAATTTGCCTGCCTCTTTTTTCACCATGAACGACCGTTCCTTCTACTTCATAATTACGTCCAAGCAGCAATTTCACTTTCTCCATTTCACCATCAGCTAAGAATTGTCTAACTAACGTTGAGCTTACTTTCTCTTCATTTGTTGTTAGCTTATCTACGACCGTCTGCGTAAACTGTGAACGAGAGTGAAAAGGTAACGTTTCCATCGTCCCTTTTCCTAGCTTACCATATGAATAATCGAATCCTGCCACAACATGCTCTACGTTTAAGCCGATAATATACTGATCAACAAACTCTTGTGGTAATAAAGATGCAAACGCCCGATCGAAATGCACTATATATAAAAAGTCAATTCCCAGTTTTTTAATAAGTCGTTTTTTTTCTTCTAAAGGTGTAATCATATCAACGTGCTGAACGTTTTTCCCAAGAATGACGGATGGATGAGGTGTGAAAGTCATCACTGCGCTCGCTACATTTTTCTCATCAGCGATTTGCTTTGCTGTTTTAATCACTTGCTGGTGCCCCAAATGTACACCATCAAAAAATCCAAGAGCTAAAACAGAACGCTGTACAACCTCTCGTCCTAAATGATGTGGATGTCGAATCTCTATCGTTTCCAAAACGCACTTCACCTTTTCCTTAACCAATTCAGTCGATTGCTAAGACTTTTACCGGTTTAATTAAATGTTTTTTTGTGGGATGCTGCGCATAAATCGCCATGCATTTTCCAGCTGAATCCACCATTAGAAATTGCCCCTCGAGTAAAGATTCATCTTCTGGACATGGTAATACCGCACCGTTTCTCACTTTCTCTGCTAATGTATCATTTATTTTGAATTTCGGCAAATGAAAGAGCGCACGCTCAATAGGATGTAAAAGTGATTGAATTGTTCCTTCTTTTACTGCTAGTTCAATCTGTTCAAACGTTAAGCAATCCTCTAAAGAAAACTGACCCGATCCTGTTCTTTTTAAATAAGACATATGAGACGGGTAACCAAGTTTCTCACCGATCATAACAGCAAGTGTTCTAACATACGTTCCTTTACTACAGGTCACACGGAAGCGAAATGAAATGTTTTCGCCCGTAAATACATCTCGGTCATCAAGAAGTTCAAACTGATAAATTTGAATAGTACGCACAGGTCTTTCAATCTCAATCCCTTGCCTTGCGTATTCATATAACTTTTTACCATTAATTTTTACGGCTGAATACATGGGAGGAACTTGTTCAATCGTCCCCGTTAAGGATTTAAGAACCTCTTCAATTTGAGCACGCGTAAACGTCGCATTTATCTCTTTTCTTTCCACCACATCACCAGATGAGTCTTCCGTCGTGGTAGAAAAACCAATAGTGACTTCCCCTTCATACGTTTTTGTTGCACCTGTTAAATACTCTACAATTTTGGTTGCGCGACCGATACAGATGGGGAGTACACCTGTTACATCTGGGTCAAGCGTGCCCGTATGACCTACTTTTTTTGTTTTTAGTAACTTTCTAACTTTAAAGACACAGTCATGAGACGTCATCCCCGCTGGCTTATTTAAAACTAAAACACCATCCAACTTACTCAACTCCTTTTCCTCCATAAAAAAGGTGCCTCAAAAAGCACATGTACTTGTTGAGACACCCTTTATCATGCTCATTTGAGCACCCTAATCATCCATTAATTATGGTCTTGCTCATCGTTGCTTTCTTTTTTAATTTCATGAAGTAACGACTCAATCCGATTACCATAATCAATTGACTCATCAAATTCAAATGTAATTTCAGGTGTTTTACGTAAGCGAATGCGCTGACCAATCTCTGAGCGAATAAAGCCTTTTGCTTTTGCAAGACCTTTTAACGTATTCTCACGCTGCTCAGCATCTCCTAATACAGAGATATATACTTTTGCTTGCTGCAAATCGCCTGAAACCTGAACGTCCGTAACCGTTACAAAGCCGATGCGTGGATCTTTAATCTTTCGATTTAAAATCTCACCTAGCTCTTTTTTCATTTGTTCACCGACTCTAGTTGCTCTAATTTTCATACTGTGTCACCCCTTTTATACCACTTCAACAGGCTGACTGCTATTAAATCAGCTTGAAAAATCCAATTGGTTCCAACACTTCATCAACAGAAAAATTTTCTGCTTATAATCGGTATTATAACCAATCAAAGGTTGTAATAGTGCGTTCGATTTCTGGAAAAGAATCCATTAGAGCAATTGCTTTTTGTAATTCTTGTTCCGTTGCGACGCGACTAGATGAAACTGCAACTATGCTAATTTTTGTACGCTGCCACACATCTTGAAAATCTGTTTCGGATACCGATACATTATACTTTTGTTTTAGGCGCATTAAAATCCGCTGTAAAACCGCTCGCTTATCCTTTAGTGAGGCCGCGTTATAAATTAAACATTCACATTCCACTAATCCAATCACTTAGGATCGATTTGCTCCATTACATATGCTTCAATAACATCGCCTTCTTTAATGTCATTGAAGTTTTTAATTGTAATACCACACTCGTAGCCTTGAGCTACTTCTTTTGCATCATCTTTGTATCGTTTTAGGGCATCAACTTCACCTTCAAAGATAACGATACCATCACGAATTAAACGGATGCTGCTGTGGCGCGTAATTTTACCTTCTGTGACGTAACCGCCGGCAATTGTACCAATTTTAGATACTTTGAACGTTTGACGAACTTCAACTTGACCAATAACTTTTTCTTCAAACTCAGGATCAAGCATTCCTTTCATCGCTGATTCAATCTCTTCAATCACTTTGTAGATAATACGATGTAGACGAATATCTACTTTTTCAGCTTCTGCCGTGCGTTTTGCACCTGCATCTGGACGTACGTTAAATCCAATTACGATTGCATTAGAAGCTGTTGCTAAGATGATATCAGATTCTGTAATTGCACCTACACCAGTGTGAATGATGCGTACGTTTACGCCTTCAACATCAATCTTTTGTAAAGATGCTGCTAAAGCTTCAACAGAACCTTGTACGTCAGCTTTTACGATTATGTTTAAGTCTTTCATTTCACCTTGCTTGATTTGCTCAAATAAATCATCCAAGCTTACGCGCGTTTTTTCACCACGCTGTTGTTCAAGCTGCTTTTGAGCACGTAGCTCACCGATTTGACGAGCTGTTTTCTCATCTTCAAACACCATGAAGCGGTCACCAGCTAACGGTACATCGTTTAGACCTGTGATCTCAACTGGAGTTGAAGGACCAACCTCTTTCACGCGACGACCGATGTCGTTTACCATTGCACGAACACGACCGAACGTGTTTCCGACAACGATTGGATCTCCAACTTTTAGTGTTCCATTTTGAACAAGTAAAGTAGCTACTGAACCGCGGCCCTTATCAAGCTGTGCTTCGACAACCGTTCCAACAGCACGACGATTTGGGTTTGCTTTTAATTCTTCTACTTCACTTACCAATAGGATCATTTCAAGAAGCTGGTCAATACCTTCTCCTGATAGAGCAGATAGCTTACAGAAGATTGTATCGCCACCCCATTCTTCCGCTACCAATCCGTGTTCCATTAGTTCTTGCATAACGCGGTCTGGGTTTGCTGCTTCTTTATCCATTTTATTAACAGCTACGATAATTGGTACTTCAGCAGCTTTCGCGTGGTTAATTGCTTCAATTGTTTGTGGCATTACACCATCATCAGCTGCAACAACAAGAATTGTAATATCTGTTACTTTTGCTCCACGCGCACGCATTGTTGTGAACGCGGCATGTCCTGGTGTATCTAAGAACGTAATCTTCTTCTCTTCTACCACAACTTGGTAAGCACCGATATGCTGCGTGATTCCACCAGCTTCTCCAGCCGTTACCTTCGTGTTACGGATTGAATCTAATAGCGTTGTTTTACCATGGTCTACGTGACCCATAATTGTAACAACTGGTGGACGAATTTGAAGGTCTTTCTCATCGTCAATGATTTCCATTGCTTCAAAATCAGTTGCGTCTAACACAACTTCTTCTTCCACTTCTACGCCATACTCACCAGCAATTAATTCAATTGCTTCTTTTTCAAGCTCTTGGTTGATTGTTGCCATAACCCCAACCATGAACAGCTTTTTAATAATCTCTGAAGGCTCTTTGCCTAACTCTTT
Source organism: Priestia veravalensis (assembly GCF_001457055.1). Lineage (NCBI taxonomy): Bacteria > Bacillati > Bacillota > Bacilli > Caryophanales > Bacillaceae > Priestia > Priestia veravalensis. Next base: position 105,741 of record NZ_KQ758627.1, read on the forward strand.
TGCCAATTCAGAAACTGTTAAACTTTCAGAGTATGTGATTTTTTCAGGAAGTTCTTTTGGTTGTGCCGGAGCCGGTCTTCCTTTTCCTCCCTGAGGCTTTCTATTACCTTTTCCACCTTTGTTGGCAGCAGGTTTTGCTGGCTTTTTGTTGCCTTTTTTATCATTATTATTTGGTTTTGAATTATTATTTAGTGCTGCATCTAGTTTTTTCACATGCTCATCCTCTAACGTTGTCATGTGGTTAGACACTTCAACATTCATTTCTTTTAATTTTTCTATAACGTCTTTGCTTGAAATATTGTATTGTTTTGCATATTCATGTACGCGAACTTTACTCAATATTTTCACCCCCAAAAAGATTAATCGAGCATCGTGATTAGCTTTTTGGCAAAGCCACTATCCATCACTGCAACGACAACACGTGCATCTTTACCGATTGCTTCTCCTAAAACGTAGCGATCCACAACGGTTCGAACCGGAACTTGATAATACGTGCATTTGTCGATGACTTTTTTTGTTGTGTTATCTGATGCATCACCGGCTAAAAGAACAAGCTTTGCTTTTTTTTTGCGCACTTCTCCTATTACAAGCTCTTCACCAGAAATTAATTTACGTGCTCGATTTGCAAGTCCTAAAAAAGAGAGCCACTTTTCATTATTCAATGTCATTGCTTCTCCTTCTCTACAAGCGTCAACAATTCATCATAAACTGCATCTTCAATCGGTGCGCTCAAGTGAGTAGATAAGACATTTTTCTTTTTTGCTAATAAAATGGCTTCTTTATCTTTACTTAAATAGGCACCGCGCCCGGACTTTTTACCCGTTAAGTCAACCGAAACTTCACCTTCTTTAGAGCGTACAACGCGTACTAGCTCTTTTTTAGGCATCATTTCACCAGTGGCCACACATTTTCGCATCGGGACTTTTTTACGATTGTTCATTTGGCTCACCTCTTATTCCATGTCATCTTCGTCTGAATCAAATGCATGTTGACTCACTAACATGTCATCACTTTTTTGAATATAAATACCTTCTTGCTCGGCTTCGGATTGACTCTTAATGTCAATTTTCCATCCTGTTAACTTAGCTGCTAAACGTGCATTTTGTCCACGTTTACCGATTGCTAATGACAGCTGGTAATCTGGCACGATAACCGTTGTTGCTTTTTCCTCTTCATCCACCATTACTTCTAATACTTTTGATGGACTTAATGCATTTGCCACAAATTCTACCGGGTCATTTGACCAGCGAACGATATCAATTTTCTCACCTTTTAATTCATTCACAACAGCCTGAACACGTTGACCTTTTGGTCCTACACAAGAACCGACTGGATCTACTTCAGCATATTCTGAGTGAACAGAGATTTTAGAACGATCGCCAGCTTCACGTGCAACTGACTTTAATTCAACTGTACCATCATAAATTTCTGGTACTTCTTTTTCAAATAAACGCTTAAGTAATCCAGGGTGTGTTCTTGAAACGTAAATTTGAGGACCTTTTGTTGTTTTTTCCACTTTTGTGATATACACTTTAATACGGTCATGTGGTTTATATTGTTCGTTGGGCATTTGTTCACTTTGTGGCAATAGAGCCTCAATTTTCCCAAGGCTTACATAGATAAAGCGTGAGTCTTGACGCTGAACAATTCCTGTCATGATGTCTTCTTCACGATCGCTAAACTCAGAATAGATAACGCCACGCTCTGCCTCACGAACGCGCTGTGTTACAACTTGCTTCGCTGTTTGTGCAGCAATGCGACCGAAGTCTTTTGGCGTTACTTCAATTTCTACAACGTCGTCTAATTGAAAGTTAGGATTAATCCCTTGGGCTTCTTCAACTGAGATTTCCAAGCGTGGATCATACACTTCATCTACAACGTCTTTACGTGCGAATACGCGCATTGTTCCTCGATCTAAATTTAAATCAACACGCACGTTTTGCGCTTGATTAAAATTGCGCTTATAAGCAGAAATTAACGCTGCTTCAATCGCTTCAATAATAACATCTTTACTAATGCCTTTTTCTTTTTCAAGAACTACCAAGGCATCTAATAACTCACTGCTCATTTTGGTTAATCCCCCTTTAATATTCACTAGTTGCTAATGCGTTAAAACACAATTGCCAGCCTAGCAAACGCAACTTTTTCATATGGTAATTCCACTGTTTTTGTACGTGTTTTAATGCGAATTGATAACGTTACTGTTGTACCGTCAAATGCTACTAGTTCGCCTTCAAACTCCTTTGCTCCTTCAATTGGCTCATATGTTTTTATGTATACATGCTTACCGATTGAACGTTCAAAGTCTTTGTCCTTCTTTAAAGGTCGCTCAGCACCTGGAGAGGATACTTCAAGAAAATAGTTATGTGTGATTGGATCAACTTCATCCATTTTCTCGCTAAGCTTTTCGCTTACAGCTCCGCAGTCTTCAATATCTACACCCGTTTCAGAATCAATAAAAACTCGAAGGAACCAATCGCGCCCTTCTTTTACATACTCTATTTCCACTAGCTCTAAGTTCATTTCTTCTAAAATTGGTGTAACCATTTCTTCTACTGTTTCTTTTACGCTTTTGCCCATTTCTAATCCTCCTTTCGAGACAACAAAATCTATGTCTCTTATCTAAAAAAGAGTGGACACATTTGATACTGTCCTTTCAATACCTAGTATGAAGCTGGTACATACGCACGATATACTAATGAGTAAGAATGATGAAAATAATAATGAATGTTTTCAATTCATATCGCCGTGATACAGTCCGGTACTTAAGTTTCGATGCTAGAACGTCTCGAGTCAAAAAGCATGCACGTACAGAAAAAACGAATCATGCTAACCGCCGATTCGTTTCCCATACTCCTTACTAGTTCGTAAGTTCATATCAATAAGAAAGAGCGGGTTTCCCCACTCTTTACTCGTCCGTATCCTTAGCATTTCCACATTCACTATATCATAACCGCTTATTTTATGCAAATGTTAGAAAAGTGAAAGTTGGTTTTGATCTGGCAAGCTTTCTAAGCAACCGTGATTGTCTAAATACTCTAGAATTGTCTTTGATACTTTTCCCCTTTGCTGTAGATCTTCTTTTGATAAAAACTCTCCATCCTTGCGAGCTTTCACAATATTTAAAGCCGCATTAGTACCCAATCCTGGAATGGAATTAAATGGTGGAATTAACGATGTACCATCAATAATAAACTCATCTGCACTCGATTCATACAAATCAACTTTTTTGAATGAATAGCCACGCTCACACATTTCAAGCGCAAGTTCAAGCACTGTTAATAAGTTCTTCTCTTTCGGAGAAGCATCAAGTCCCTTACCATTGATTTCTTCCATTTTCGCCCGAATAGCAGTCGAACCCTTGATCATTGTGTCAATATCGAAGTCATCGGCGCGTACTGTGAAATATGCTGCATAATATAAAAGCGCATGATGAACTTTAAAATACGCAATACGTACAGCCATTAAAACGTATGCTGCTGCATGGGGTAGCGATAGGTAATATTCCCCTCAGCCTCACCTGTTTGGGTTCCATTTTCCCCCGCTTCACACCGTACGTGAACCTTTCGATTCATACGGCGTTCCATCGAACAACAACCAAATGTTACTTCACTAATTTTTCCCGAAATGAAAGTATCTTTTTAATTTGTTTTTGCTTATAACCTAAGCTAAGAAGCTTGTCTTCATTGCTTCTAGCTACTTCAATAATTCCTTGGAACTTAGGTTGCTTTCTCTCAGCGATTGCGGCTTTCGTTACCGCGTATATTGTATCTCTGAGAGCTTGAAACTCCTCTTCCGATTTCGGTATGCTAAGTTTTATAGATGCTCGCTCCTTTCACAAGGATACTTGCATCTCGGTACTTTACTCTCAACGGAATTTCTTAGCAGTTAGTGAATGTTGGTTGCTCCTTTTCTTAAGTCCGACTATGCCCCTTCGCTCCACTTCCATTACAGAAGCTTCAACACTACTACGGGCTGCCGCCAGGTGTATGAAGAGAGTCATTTCCTACTCTCAGGGATTTCACTTGGCTCCTGCCATCCATCCTACACCCTTCACACGTTCCACATGAAATTATCCCTTCTTTAGTGGTGACCTTAGGTGTCCTCTCTGACCCGACATTTAGCTTAATCTAACAGGAGTTTAAAGACTTCAGCCGAACAACCTTTAATGGTTGAACGCAGATATTCCCCCAAAAGATAGGTAATCCGCAAATGTTCCATCGCAAGCGATAGCCTCAGCTTCTCAACTGAGTTGTCCTTACGAGCCTTTCCATACGAGGATTCGTTGCCTCACCATAGCCACTTTTTGGGACCCCCGCCTTTACTCACGTCTACGTGTCACGCTTTTAAGACGAACCTTAGCGAGCTCTCTTACAGTTCAAGCCAGGAGACCATTCCTGCAAGTCGCGGTGCTCAGGGGGTTTCACCGTATCCTGTTACGGTAGGAGGGGATTTCACGCCTCCGACTCATTTCATGTAGTTCTCATGTAGATTTACTGTCTTTGTATCTACACGGGCTTGTCTTTATCCAACATTTCTGTTGGGGTTAAACGAGCAACGTGTCGCACCTTTCGGGAACATGTACTTAATCTTTTTACACGAATCAATGTACCAATCTGGCACGCCGTTTTTAATCATTTCTTCTTCGAATTCAGGGGTCAACCCTTTCCCTTTACGAACTGACTCCATAATTTTAAACGCTAAGGAAGGCTCTAACCCTTGATAAATTAAATACACCATAATATCATCACGACAGCCAATTACTTCACTTAGGTTACAAATATTATTACGAATTAACTCTTGCGCATTTCCTAGCCATACATCCGTTCCGTGAGATAGCCCAGAAATTTGAACAAGTTCTGAGAACGTAGATGGTTTTGTATCCTCCAACATTTGGCGAACAAATCGAGTACCGAATTCAGGGATACCAAGAGTTCCTGTTTTACACATAATCTGCTCTTCTGTTACACCTAAAGATTCCGTTCCGCTAAAGATCTTCATGACTTCAGGGTCATCTGTCGGAATGGTCTTTGGATCAATTCCACTTAAGTCTTGTAGCATACGAATAACCGTAGGGTCATCGTGCCCTAGAATATCAAGCTTTAAGAGATTGTCATGAATAGAGTGGAAGTCAAAATGAGTTGTACGCCACTCAGAGTTTCGATCATCTGCTGGGAACTGAATTGGTGTAAAGTCATAGATATCCATATAGTCTGGTACAACGATAATTCCTCCAGGGTGCTGACCTGTTGTTCGTTTTACTCCTGTACACCCTGCTACTAATCGATCAACTTCCGCATTTCGCAAATGCAATTCATGATCTCCAGCGTATCCCTTTACATATCCATACGCCGTTTTCTCTGCAACGGTACCGATTGTTCCAGCACGGTATACGTTGTCTTCTCCAAACAGCACTTTTGTATAGTTATGCGCTCTTGGCTGATATTCACCAGAGAAGTATGATGATAGGTAAGCATTTGAAGTTATCTCCAGCTTTTCCCCCATCTCACACCGTACGTGACCCTTTCAGTGTCATACGGCGTTCCATCGTTAACATTGTCGAAGTTACTCAGCTAAGTTTTGGATTTCCTACTTCCGTTCTTAACTGATTTAGGTTTTTAATTGCTTTTAAATCAAAAGTTTCAAGTATTGCTTTGTACTTTGGATTTGTCGTTGGATTGTTATTATGAATTAACATATGGTAGTCTTTTTTGATAATTATTAGATTATCGTAGTCATCAGTTCCACCTTGGGCAGTTGGTTTCTTGTGGTGACATATTGCGTTAAACGGGGTTAATCTTTCACCCGTTATTCCACAGCAACCTTTCTGGGCAACGTATTTACTTAGACGATTGTCTTCGTATTTTACGCTCTTGGACTTATAAGTACCTTTTCTAAACATTTCAATTTCAGTAACGGATACGTTTTTAATCTCTTTGTGAATGGCTTTTCGGTCTTTAGCATTATAGATTGTAAATTCTGGCTTGCGTTGACCTCGGATATCGTGTTTAACTGCTTCCATCGGATATACTAAAATGCCATTACTTTTAAATCTAGGACATCGGTAACCAGTGTAAAATTTTTCAATCACTTTGTTTTTCTCTTGAGTAAAATTAAAAATATTTCTGTATAAAAGTGATTTAATATTTTTGTGTACTCTATGCCTTATATCATTAAAGTCTTGGGATACTCTTGTAGCTATTTTGTAATAGTTCTGCATTCCAAGGATATTGGCGTTGTACATCATAATCTTTTCTGGTGTAGGACTTTTTCTTATCTTTACTAACTTATGCCTAATTACTTCTTCTACCTTATTTTTAGATTTAGGACACATTTTTGAGTTTACTATATATCCTGTTTTTCCAGTTCCCTTTTTAACGGCTCTGAACCGTACTCCCAAGAAGTCTGTACCATTTTTTCGGATATTTGTGATTTTGCTTTTCTCTTTGCTTGTCTCTAAGCCAAGTCTTTCTTGTAACCATTTTTCGACGGCTATTTTGATTTTCTTGGCATTATTGTATGAATTCGTAAAGATTTTAAAGTCATCCGCATATCTTACTAGGTACATCGGTTTGAGTTTCGTCTTTTTAAGAGCATCTGTTTTGTTTCGTTTTAATTTATAAGATATTTTCGTAGGTTTTGTTTCCCATTGGTTTGATATCCACCAATCTAACTCGTTTAATACAACATTTGCGAGTAGTGGTGATAATATCCCGCCTTGTGGCGTGCCTTTCTCTGGTACTCCAATTCCTTTGACTTCGGCTTTCAGCATTTTCTTAATAATTGATAATACTTTTTTGTCCCGTATCCCGATGGTCCATAGTTGTTTGAGAAGCTTGGTGTGATTAACATTATCGAAAAATCCTTTTATATCTACATCAACCACATAATGATTGAAGCTGTGATTTACTAGATGATAACATCTAGCCAAAGCGTCGTGGGTACTTCTTTTCGGTCTAAACCCAAAACTATTTGAGTTAAACTTTGCTTCCACAATAGGTTCAAGAATTTGCAAAAACATCTGTTGAATTAATCTGTCCTCTATTGTGGGAATTCCAAGTGGTCTCTTATCGCCATTAGGTTTAGGTATCAATACCCTTTTAACAGAATGTGGTTCGTAGTATTTAAGTCTTTTTCTTGTTATTGCAACAAGCTTGTTAATATCCATTCTTTGTAAATGTTTAATGGTATGTCCATTTGTGCCTTTTGTTTTGCTTCCAGTATTACTTTTGATATTTCGATATGCTAATCTAATGTTCTCTTCCGATACAATAAAATCATAAAGGTTTTTAAAGTATCTACCATTTGCGCTTTCTTCATAAAGATTATCCAACCGGTCTTGCATACCAAAGTATTCGTTATTTCTCAACTTTTGTATCATTAAGTCAGTCAACTAATCACTTCCTCTCGAAAGTTTTCGTTTCTTTAAGTCTTACTAGAACCTGACTTTTGTAGGTTTGTTTCGACGTTAACGACTAATGCCCTTCCCTCAAGAGTGTTTTATCCTCCGACTTATTGGTTATTCAGTCATCATAGGCAATCTTGTAAGCGGTACTACGGCATCACTGCCACTTCCATAAATCTATGTTATAGCTGTTACTTTTCCATAGAAACACTTTTAACGAAGTGCAACCTTCTGATGTGTTGGAAGCTTCTCACGTTCCACTATTTCTATCTTTACATAATCTACTTAGGTTCCCCCTAAATCCCGTTGAGCTTGACTGTGCCTGTAACACAGTATGGACTTTCATAACCAAACGTTTACTCATCCACACTCAAAATTCCTATTAGGAACCCATATCATTTCTGATATGTGACATTCACGAGAAGTCAATCGAGGGTTCGTCCCAGTTATTCTACTGATTCTAACCATATAGATTTTATAGACACCAGACCTATCGTTCACAGAAGCTTTATAGCTCCCTTTCCTCAGCCGTACTGTTAGGGTGACCTTCAGCCTACTTTAGCGGGCTTCAGACAAAAGTTGTTTTTGCATTACTTCTTATGCCTGCCGCAGCTTCAGTGAGTGTGTTTCAGGGCGTTACCCCATCATTCCACACTTCGAAATAGTAGTTCTCCTAGCATTATAGCTAGTGGCTAATCTTTTCAATTAGCAACGTGACGCACTCAAATCGATATCCGGTACTTTATCTCCTTTGAAACCAAGGAACGTTTCAAACGGAATGTCATGTCCGTCTTTTTTATACGGAGTGCCACATTCGACGCAACTTTTATCAGGGAGGTCAAATCCAGAACCTACCGAACCGTCATCAAAAAACTCCGAATGCTTACATGAAGGGCAAACATAGTGCGGCGGCAGTGGATTTACTTCGGTAATTTCCGTCATCGTCGCTACAAATGAAGATCCGACAGAACCACGCGACCCAACGAGATAGCCGTCATCTAGCGATTTCTTTACAAGCTTATGAGAAATTAGATAAATAACCGCGAAGCCGTGACCAATGATACTTTTTAACTCTTTTTCCAACCTTGCTTCAACAACTTCAGGCAAATCGTCTCCATAGATGCTTCTAGCCATCGCATAGCTCATCGCCCTCATTTCTTCATCGGCACCTTCAATTTTCGGCGTATATAAGTCGTCTTTAATCGGCTTAACTTCTTCAATCATATCAGCAACTTTTTGCGTATTGGCTACGACAATTTCCTTGGCTTTATCAGCACCTAAAAATGAGAAGCACTCCAACATTTCATCTGTTGTGCGGAAATGAACGTCCGGTAGCTGATGACGATTAAGCGGATTAGCGCCACCCTGTGAACTAATTAATATTTTTCGATATATTTTATCTTCTGGATTCAGATAATGAACGTTTCCAGTAGCAACTACAGGCTTCTCTAACTTTTCACCGAGCTTCACAATATTGTTAATAATGTCTTTTAACGCTCGCTCATCTCGCACCAGCTCTAGTTCGATGAGGTGCTTGTAGTTTTCAGGCGGCTGTACTTCAATGTAATCATAGAATTCTGCCGCTTCTTGCACTTCATCGATACCTTTTTGCATCATTCCTTCGAATACTTCACCGCGGTCGCAAGCAGTCCCGATTAAAATCCCTTCTCGAAACTTTTGAAGTTTGGAACGCGGGATACGCGGTACACGATAGAAATAGTTTAAATGAGAAATTGAAATGAGCTTAAACAAGTTTTTTAAGCCTGTTTCATTTTGAGCCAACATCGTTACATGATACGGGCGTGCGCGCTGGTAAGCATTCCCTTCTCCCATATAATCGTTAAGCTGATTATGATTTAAGATATCACGTTCAAACGCATCTTTTAACATTTTGACTAGTAAATAACCAGTTGTTTCAGCATCATAAATCGCACGGTGATGCTGGACTAGCTCTACATCAAACTTTTTCGCTAACGTGTTCAAACGATGATTTTTCATATGTGGATATAAAAACCTTGCTAGCTCTAAGGTATCAATCACACCATTTTGTACTTTTTCAAATCCAGCTCGCTGTAATCCTGCATTTAAAAAGCCCATATCAAAGCTCGCGTTATGTGCAACTAAAATGTCATTTCCAATCCAATCGCTGAACTTCTTTAAGACCTCTGAAGCATCTGGCGCATCTTGTACCATGTCATCCGTAATACCCGTTAACTCAATTGTCGTAGCTGAAAGAGGGTGATGCGGGTTAGCAAAGCTTTCAAACTTATCAATGATTTCTCCCTCTTTCATTTTAACAGCAGCCAGCTCAATGACCGTGTCATACACGGCTGATAAACCAGTTGTTTCTACGTCAAATACGATATACGTGGCATCTGGAAGCGAAACATCTTGAGGATTATATGCAATCGGCACACCGTCATCCACGAGATTTGCTTCGACACCATATAAAATTTTAATCCCGTTTTTCTTTCCCGCACCGTATGCTTCAGGGAAAGACTGTGCTACAGCATGGTCCGTTACGGCAATGGCTTTATGTCCCCACTTTTTAGCTTGACCAACCAATGTGCTCACCGATGTTACAGCGTCCATTTGACTCATCGGTGTATGGAGATGAAGCTCAACACGCTTTTCGTCATCAGAAGCTTTATCCTGTCTTGTAATTGGTGAAATTTCATTCACATCGTTTCCAATCATAACAAGATCGCGTACAAACGTATCATTTTGTACACTGCCTCGTACTTTCACCCACATGCCTTTTTTAATTGCTTGAAGCAGTGGAATATCTTCTTTATCGCGTGAGAACATCTTAATCATAATGGAATTTGTATAGTCTGTAATTTTAAAGATTAATAGCGTACGGCCGCTTCGAAGCTCTCTTGTTTCAGCATCAAATACATAGCCTTGTACAGCAATTCTCTTCTCTTCATCAACAATGGTATCAAGTGAGACCACTTCATCTTTAATTGTATAACCGATTGTAAGCGGACCTTTTGGTAAATCTGGCCCATCACTTTTATCGTTTTCTTTATTCTGCATTTCAGTAATGGCCTGAAGCACTTTTTCTGTATCTTCCTGCTTGCGCTGCTCAACAAACTGTTGAAAAGCTTCCTCAGAATGCACAACCTCTGTTACCAGCTGCATCTGTGGAAAACCATAGGACGAATACTGGTCGGCAATTAGCTGACCATATTTTTTTCGCAGAGCCGTTCCTTCCGCCTCATGTCTTGCATTTAATACTAGCTTTACACCATTTAGCGTTGGCCTTTGTCCTTGTAAAAGCGACATAAGTAAAGGCGAAATACCTTGAAGTTCACTGATACAATGTTGCCAGTAGCTTTGAATGTCGTCCTGTGTACATTCTTTCGTCTCTGCTGTAATAGAAAAAGAGACGTTTGCTATATGTGAGAAAGCTGACCGAATACGTGTTTGAAAAAGCTCATACACATTAAACGGAAGCACTCGTTGAAATTGAAAGTAAAAGTGCCATTTTTTTTGTTCTTTATTAATGACTACCTTCTCAATTGAGGCTTGGTCAAAATAAGGAACAACTTGGTCACTCGTTAACTCTAACTGCTGCAGCAGTAGCTTAAAACGCTCTTTTTTTCCTAGCGTTTGTTCTCCCAAAACTTCTGCCTCCTTTAAAAAATAATGCACTTCATTTTAACATAAACCTAGCATCGGCTGTTGATGCAATGCTTATAAAATCAAACGAAAATCGCTCAACTGCAAATACGAAACTTGTCATATTTGCATTGAGCGATTTTAAAATTAGCGTAAATTACTTAGCTAACATTTCCATAATTTTTGATTCTACTTCATCAACATGGACTTCAAATGATTCCCCTGTTTGACGCATTTTCACTTCTACAATTCCTTCTGAGGCACGTTTACCAACCGTAACGCGCACTGGAATTCCAATTAGATCTGAATCTGCGAATTTAACTCCTACACGTTCTTGTCGATCATCAAGCAGCACTTCTACACGACGATCTAATAGCTGGTTATATAACGTTTCACCAAGCTTGCGCTGCTCATCATTTTTCACATTTACCGTGATAACATGGACATGATAAGGCGCAACAGCTTGAGGCCACACAAAACCTTTCTCGTCATTAAACTGCTCAGCAATCGCTGCTAATGTACGCGATACACCAATTCCGTAACAGCCCATAATCATTGGCTGAGAACGGCCATTTTCATCTAGGTATGTTGCGCCCATTGCTTCGCTATAGCGCGTACCTAATTTAAATACGTGACCCACTTCGATTCCTTTAGCAAACTTAATAATACCTTGTCCATCTGGAGAAGCGTCTCCCTCTTGAATAAAGCGGAAGTCTTCATATGTTGCTGTAAAATCTCTCTCTGGATTCACGCCTTGGTAGTGAACACCATCTTCGTTTGCTCCGCATACGCCATTTACAACAGCTTTTACTGCATGATCTGCGACTACTTCAATCTTCTCGCTTACTTGAATAGGACCAAGTGAACCAATTTGAGCTGCCATCACTTCTTTTGCTTCCTCTGGCGTTGCAAGCTCAACAACTGTTGCTTCAAAATAATTTTTTACTTTGATATCATTAATCTCATGATCTCCACGAGCTAAGACCAACACAAAGCGATCATCTACCTTAAATAGCAGCGACTTAATGCATGATGATGCTTCGACATTTAAAAACGATGCAACTTCTTCAATTGTGCGCGCATCAGGCGTATTTACTTTTTCAAGTTCAACAGGTGCTTCGTTTGATTTCTTATACTGCGTTACGACTGGAGCCATTTCAATATTTGCAGCATAAGAAGATGTATCTGAATAAGCAATTGTATCTTCACCGATTTCAGATAGCACCATAAACTCATGCGTATCTTTTCCACCCATTGCCCCTGAATCTGCAATAACTGCGCGGAAGTTTAATCCGCAACGCTCAAAAATGCGGCTGTATGCTTCGTACATCTTATCATACACTTCATCTAAGCTTTCTTGTGAAGCATGGAAAGAATAAGCATCTTTCATCACAAACTCACGACCACGTAATAGTCCAAAACGCGGACGTTTTTCATCACGAAACTTTGTTTGGATTTGATATAGGTTTAAAGGTAATCTTTTGTATGATTTTACTTCATCACGAAGCAAGCTTGTAATAACTTCTTCATGCGTTGCGCCTAAAGCGAATTCACGGCTATGGCGATCGTTCATACGCATTAATTCTGGTCCATATGAATACCAACGGCCAGACTCTTTCCACAACTCTGCTTGTTGAAGTGCAGGCATTAGCAATTCAACTGAGCCAGCACGCTCCATTTCTTGTCTTACAATTTCTTCAACCTTTTGAAGCACTTTTTTACCTAAAGGTAAGAAGCTGTATACACCACTAGCATTTTGGCGAATAAAGCCTGATCTCACTAAAAGCTGATGACTTTTTACTTCTGCATCAGCAGGTACTTCTCTTAATGTAGGAATTAATGTTGCACTTTGTCTCATAACCTTGCACCTCTTTACTCACTTCTCTATTTTCATAGTTTATCACGCTTTTACAACCACAGTAAGCCCCTATTTACAGGGGCTTACCTTTGTTCATCACGTATTCCCTATTTGTTTTTATAAAAAGAAACTTTGAATGTCATTCCACGTTACTACAAGCATTAATAGCATAAGTAACGCAAATCCAATAAAGTGAACTACACCTTCTTTTTGACGATCAATCGGCTTACCCCGTACTGCTTCAACTGCAAAGAACACGAGACGTCCACCATCTAAAGCCGGAATAGGTAATAGATTCACGATTCCTAAGTTGATGCTTAAAACAGCCGCCCACTTCATTAGGTAGTAAATACCTGACTGTGCCACTTGGTCAGTAGCTGCATAAATACCAACAGGACCTGAAAGCATATCAAGTGAAAACTGTCCTGTCACTAGCTTTCCTAACCCAGTCACAATTTCTTTCATCCACGTTGCTGTTTCAGTTGCGCCGTTTGTGATAGAGCCAATTACCGACTTTTCAACAGGTGCATACACACCTATTAAACCGATTTTTTCTTCTCCCATTTCACGACTATCCGGTGTTACCTCTATTTCACGCGTTTCATCACCGCGATTAACAGTGAACGTAATCTCTTGCTCTGGATGCTTACGGATGACTTCAACAACATCTTGCCATGTCGAAACAGCTGCACCATCAATTGCTTGTACTTCATCACCTTGTTTCAAGCCCGCTTCAATAGCAGCGCCGTCCTTTGTTAATTCACCAAGTACCGGCTTATCAACTGCATAGCCTTGTGAAATCCCTAGCACCACAAAAATAACGAAAGCTAGCACAAAGTTCATTAAAGGACCTGCAAAGATAGCCATAGCACGTTGTCCCAATGTTTTGGAAGCAAATTGACGACTGTACGGTGCGATTTGAACCTCATCACCATCAACAATAAAGTACGACTCTTCAGCTACTCTAAAGGTGTGTAATCGTTCTTCATCTTCTGATTCATATCCTTTAATAACCATTTCATGCTCTAAGTCTGCATGCTCTACTTCAATCACTCTAGCATCTGGATATTGCTCTTTATTATTAATAATGACTTTTTCTACCTTTTCATCATTATTAAACAGTAAGCCAATAACCTGACCCGGTTTCACATCAATCATTTCCGGATCTTCCCCGGCCATACGTACGAATCCACCTAATGGCAATAAGCGAATTGTATAGACTGTTTCATCTCGTTTGAACGAAAGAATTTTCGGCCCAAAGCCGATAGCAAATTCACGGCATAGAATTCCAGCTCGTTTCGCAAAAATTAAATGCCCTAACTCATGGAAAAAGACAAGAGCACCAAAGATAATAATAAACGCAATGACCGTATTCAATGGGTATGCCCCCCTTCTTATGATAAGGTGAAACGTTAATCAGAAATGTACGCCTTCTTAAGTTATCATACTAACTTTAATTAGTACGAGCTAAAAGGTTTACAAGTTTTCTTGTTTCTAAATCTACTTCTTTTATTGTAGACAAGCAAGGATTTTTTATAACCTGATGCTCATTCATTGCTCGTTCAATCACATCTTCAATCTCTAAAAACGTAATAGCCCCATCTAAAAAGGCCTGAACAGCGGATTCATTTGCTGCGTTTAAAACCGTTGGCATCGTACCGCCTACTTTACCTGCTTCAAAAGCAAAACGCAAACATCTAAAGCGGTCTTGATCCATTTTCGAAAAGTGTAGCTGTCCAATATCAGCCAAGCTTAAACGATCTGTGCCCTGCAGCGGTAAGCGTTTTGGATAGGTTAACGCATATTGAATTGGCACGCGCATATCTGGTGTTCCAAGCTGTGCAATTACACTAGTATCAGCAAACTCCACCATTGAATGAATAATACTTTCTTTATGTAATAATACATCAATTTGTTCATACGGAATATCAAAAAGCCAGCGTGCCTCAATGACTTCTAGTCCTTTATTCATCATAGTAGCTGAGTCAATTGTAATTTTTGCGCCCATCGACCAATTTGGATGATTTAACGCTTCTTGAACGGTTACACCTTTTAACTCTTCTCTTGTTTTATCTCGGAAGCTACCGCCAGAAGCTGTTAAGATTAAACGATCGATTGCTTTATCATCTTGCCCTTGAAGGCTTTGAAAAATAGCTGAATGCTCGCTATCTACTGGTAAAATGTCCACTCCATACTCCTTAGCCGCACTCATAACAATATGGCCTGCTGTAACTAACGTTTCCTTATTGGCTAACGCAATTGTTTTTCTCATTTTAATCGCTTCAAGCGTTGGTACTAATCCAACACTTCCCACAACGGCATTCACTACTACTTCCGTTTCCGGGTGTGTCGCTACCGCCACCAAACCTTCTTCACCATACATGAACGTTACGTTTGGAAACTCCGCCTGCAGTGTTTCACTGTCTTCTTTGTTCATAAGTGAGACAAGAGATGGCTTACATACTTGAATAATCTTGCGTGCTTCTTGTACATTTCGACCAAATGACATAGCTACAAGTTCAAAAGAATCACAGTGAGCTTGAACAACGTCAACTGTTTGAAGTCCAATCGAACCTGTAGCACCTAATAAAGAAAGTTTCTTCAAATATATTCACTCCCATTACTTCAAAGACATGTTTTTACTGAGTAGACAAGCCTTAGCTATTTTTAATTATGGTTCTACTAGAGAGATAAAAGAAACGCCAGAATTGGCATAATAAATAGCAGACTGTCAAATCGGTCTAGTATTCCTCCATGCCCCGGTAAGAGTTTACCTGAATCTTTTACTCCATAATGTCGTTTAAATGCCGACTGTACTAAATCTCCCATTTGTCCAAACAAAGAGATGATGATTCCAATTAAAAGTACTGCGCCCATGGACTGCTCAATGCCCGACGTGACTTTAAAAATAACCGCAACTACTAATGCACATACTACTCCACCAACAAAGCCTTCAATTGTTTTATTAGGACTAATCTCAGGCCACAGCTTTCTCTTCCCCATTGCTCGTCCGATAAAGTAAGCGCCAGAATCAGTTGCCCAAATTAAAAGAAATGCGAAAAATAAATATGTTAACCCATGCTCTGCACGAACTTCAATAAAGTAGTGAAAGCCTAGCCCTACGTAAATGGTCGTTAATAAAAGAAAACCTACGCCATCAAATGTAAATACATTTTTTACAACTACTGTATACATTAATAATAACAGCGTAGCAAATAGAGCTACTTCTACTTTATGTTCACTTACCATTTGAAATGCAACATCTGAGCTATTTGGTAGTAAAAACACCCACGTTAGTAGGAAACTGATAATGCTGGGAAAAGACAATGGTTTGATTTTTTTCATATTTAACAGTTCAACAACACCAATTGTTGCTAACAAATACATTAAAGCAGTAAATGGCATGCCACCAATCATGACAATAGGAACAAACACCGCTAGTGCAACAATGGCTGTAATGATTCTTTGTTTCATGTTAGTTCAACACCCTCTTAGACTCCACCAAAGCGACGCCCACGATTTTGGAACGCCTCAATTGCTTCAATTAAATGATTTTCTTTAAAATCTGGCCATAATACATCTGTAAACCAAAATTCAGTATAAGCTAACTGCCAAAGCATAAAGTTACTTAAGCGCAGTTCACCACTTGTTCGAATTAACAAATCTGGATCTTGTAAGCTCTTACTCATTAAATACGAAGAAAACAATTCGTCATTAATTTCAGAAGGATTTAAATTGTTAGATTCAACATCCTTCGCAATAGCCTGGACAGCCTTAACGATTTCATGTCGACTTCCATAATTAAGTGCAAAGTTCAAAATAAGGCCTGTATTATCTTTTGTTTCATCAATTGCCTTATCAACTGCACGTAATGTATGAGAAGGTAGTTCACTCTTATCTCCCATAATGCGCACCTGAACATTTTCTTCAATCAGCTCCGGTAAAAAAGTCGTTAAAAATTCCTCAGGTAACTTCATAAGGAATTCTACTTCCACCTTTGGTCGTTTCCAGTTCTCTGTTGAAAAAGCATATAAAGTTAGCGCTTTAACGCCCAATTGACTTGCTGCTTTTGTAATTTGTCGAACGACTTTCATTCCCTCATGATGTCCCATCATTCTAGGAAGTGCTCTTTTTTGTGCCCAGCGCCCATTACCATCCATAATAATTGCAATATGTTCTGGTACAGCCTGCTTCTTCACTCGCTCTTTTCGTTCCTCAAAAGACTGTGTGCCTGGATCTTGACTTTTTTTCCATGCTTGAATTTTTTTTAACATGCAAAGGTCCCCCGTTGTATGTTCTCATTGACATTTTGTTCTTTGTCATTCGATATTTTGTCTTACTACACATTATTAACAAAAAAACCCCCTGTAAACAATAGAGGGTCTTTTACAATATATTTTACATTGAAATGACTTATACCGCCATAATTTCCTGCTCTTTATCTTTTGTCACGCTATCAACTTTAGCAATGTGGTCATCCGTTAACTTTTGAATATCATCACTATATCCGCGAAGATCATCTTCTGTAATTTCACCGTTTTTCTCTAACTTTTTAAGGTCATCGTTTGCATCACGACGAATATTACGAACTGCTACTTTCGCATCTTCAGACGCTTTCTTCACTGTTTTAACAAGCTCTTTACGACGCTCTTCTGTTAAAGCAGGAATTGATAAACGGATGATTGAACCATCGCTTGTTGGCGTTAGGCCTAGGTCAGATTTCATAATTGCTTTTTCCACTTCACCAAGCTGTGATTTATCATAAGGTTGGATTACCAACATACGAGCTTCCGGTACGCTAACTTGTGCAAGTTGATTAATTGGTGTTGGAACACCATAATATTCAACCGTCACGCGGTCTAATAATGAAGCACTCGCACGTCCAGCACGAATTGAAGCTAATTCACGACTATATGACTGAAGTGCTTTTTCCATTCTTTCCTTTGCATCTTGCAACACTTGTTTTGCCATCATTATTTCCCCCTTACAATTGTTCCAATATTTTCGCCTGTTACGGCACGTTTGATGTTTCCTTCTTCCGTAATCGAGAAGACGATTAGCGGAATATCATTATCCATGCATAGAGAAGAAGCAGTCGAATCCATTACAGCTAGTCCATCCTTTAAGACATCAATGTATGTTAATGTTTCATACTTTACTGCGTCTGGAACTAGTTTCGGATCAGCATTGTATACGCCATCAACATTATTTTTCGCCATTAGAATTACATCTGCTTCAATTTCAGCCGCACGCAACGCAGCTGTCGTATCAGTAGAGAAGTAAGGATTTCCTGTACCTGCTGCAAAGATTACAACGCGTTTCTTCTCAAGGTGACGAACCGCTTTTCTTCTTATGTATGGTTCAGCAACTTGTCTCATTTCGATAGATGTTTGAACGCGAGTTTGTACTCCAATGTTCTCTAAGCTATCTTGAAGTGCTAGTGAATTCATAACAGTTGCAAGCATGCCCATGTAATCTGCAGCTGCACGGTCCATTCCCATTTCGCTACCAATTTTACCACGCCAAATGTTTCCACCACCAACGACTACTGCTACTTCAACGCCTAAGTCATAAACGTCTTTCACTTGCTCTGCAACCGACTTAATGATAGAAGGATTAATACCAAATCCGTCTTCTCCTGCTAATGCTTCGCCACTTAATTTTAATACAATACGATTATATTTTGCTTGACTCATGCCTAACCTCCATCGTCAACGGTGAGATCCATTTTTTTGAAAAAGGGAACACAGAGTGTTCCCCATTTAATCACATTCTTACTTTTTAACTTGGCTCATTACTTCTTCAGCAAAGTTATCTTGACGCTTCTCAATACCTTCTCCTACTTCAAAGCGTACAAAGCTCTCTACTGTTGCACCTTTGCTCTCAACGAATTGACGAACTTTTTGATCAGGATTTTTAACAAATGTTTGATCTAATAAGCAGATATCTTCGAAGAATTTGCTTAAGCGACCTTCAACCATTTTTGCAACGATTTTTTCTGGCTTACCTTCGTTTAATGCTTGCTGTGTTAATACTTCACGCTCACGCTCAGTCTCTTCAGCAGAAACTTCGTCACGAGATACATATTTAGGGTTGATAGCAGCGATGTGCATTGCAACATCTTTTGCAGCTTGCTCATCAGTTGTACCAGATAATACTGTTAATACACCAATACGTCCACCCATGTGTAAGTAAGCACCAAATGCGTCAGCATCTGTTTTGCTTACTACAGCGAAACGACGTAGAGAAAGTTTTTCACCAATTGTAGCGATTGCTGAGTTAATGTGCTCTTCTACAGTAGCTCCATTTTCCATTTTTTGAGCAACAGCTTCTTCAACGTTAGCTGGTTTGTTAGCTAAGATATGTGCAGCAAGTTCTTTTGTTAACTTCTGGAAACCTTCGTTTTTCGCAACGAAATCTGTTTCAGAGTTTACTTCAAGGATAACTGCTTCGTTACCTTGTGTTTCGATGTAAGTTAAACCTTCAGCAGCGATACGATCAGATTTCTTAGCCGCTTTAGCAATACCTTTTTCACGTAAGAAATCGATTGCTTTTTCCATGTCACCGCCAGTTTCAGTTAATGCTTTTTTACAATCCATCATACCAGCGCCAGTTTTTTCACGTAATTCTTTTACCATTTGAGCTGTAATTGCCATAATAAATAGCCTCCTTATTTGGGTATGTACTCTATATCAATTAATTAAATCTTTTCAAAAAAAGGTGATAAAAGGCTATTCCCTCTTATCACCTTTCGTGGAATTAAGCAGTAGTTGTTTCAGTTTCAACTGCTGTTTCTTCACCTTGTTTTGCTTCTAAGATTGCATCAGCGATTTTAGAAGTTAAAAGTTTCACAGCACGAATTGCATCATCGTTTGCAGGGATTACATAATCAATTTCGTCTGGATCACAGTTTGTATCTACGATACCAACGATTGGGATGTGTAATTTTTTAGCTTCTGCTACTGCGATACGCTCTTTACGAGGATCGATGATGAATAATGCATCAGGAAGTTGTTTCATATCTTTGATACCGCCTAAGAATTTCTCAAGACGCTCTAACTCTTTTTTAAGTTGAACTACTTCTTTCTTAGGTAGTACTTCAAAAGTACCGTCTTCTTGCATTCTTTCGATGTCTTTTAAACGCTTAATACGTTTTTGGATTGTAGAGAAGTTTGTTAATGTACCACCTAACCAACGTTGGTTAACGAAGTACATACCAGCGCGAGCTGCTTCTTCTTTAACAGAATCTTGAGCTTGCTTTTTAGTACCTACGAATAACATAGTACCGCCATCAGCAGCTAATTCTTTAACGAAGCGGTAAGCTTCTTCTACTTTCTTAACTGTTTTTTGAAGATCGATAATGTAGATACCGTTACGCTCAGTGAAGATATATTTCTTCATTTTTGGGTTCCAACGGCGAGTTTGGTGACCGAAATGTACACCAGCTTCTAGTAATTGTTTCATTGAAATTACTGACATGTGTTTTTCCTCCTAATGGTTTTGATTATCCTCCGCTCATTTCATCTTTAGCCAAAACTACAAAGCGTAGCACCAATGACTAAATCAATGAGCGTGTGTATTAACACCAAAAACAAATATAGCACACTCACTTTTCACAAGCAAGCCTAAAATGCAGTTTATTGTTGAAATTTCAATAATAACTCAATTTCAGTTTTCCCTCTATATAGATTTTTCGCAATTTCTTCGATTGTTAAACCTTTTTTTTGCAGAGAAAGCGCAATTTCTTGTACTTCATTTCTAGATAATTTACTAGCTTCTTCCTTTGTCAGTTCGTTTTCACTTCTTTCAACTTCTTCGGTCATCTCTTGTTGAAGAAGTTCTGCAAAAGACTCTTGTGGTTCGCTTTTTAAATCTATTTTTTGATAAGCAATATCTAACTTTTCTTTCCCTTCCTCATCAGAAGGTGGTTTTGTTATAGACACACCTGGCTGTTCAGCTTCTATTCGCTTCATTCTTTGCTGCACCTTTAGTAGAAAAGCATCGTTTTGAGCATCCACTTCCGCTAAATAAGTCGCCATTGTGCTATCCATTTCCTCTATTATTTCACGCTGTTTTTTTTCTAAAGCATTTACCGAATACAGTTGCTGACGCAACCGCCAAATAACTAGAAGCGTCACACTATGTAAAACAAAGCTAATCATTAATAAGATATACATTGTAAAATCCCTCTAACCTACATCATTTTATTTAACGTATTTCTTAGTTTGAACAAAGCTTTTGAGTGTATTTGTGAAATACGTGATGTGGATAAACCTAAAACGTGTCCAATTTCAGTAAACGTCAATTCTTCTTTATAAAATAATGAAATGACAAGCTGCTCTTTCTCATTAAGCTTTTCAATTACCCGAACCAGTTCCGCAAAGTATTCTTCTTTTAAAAGATGGTCTTCAGGAGTAATCATTCTCTCGTCACGGATTGTATACGATTGGTGATCACCTTCATCATGCTCTTTTATTGGTTCTTCAATTGATAAAACATTAGTGAAAAAACCTTCATTCATCACATGAATGACTTCTTCTTCTGTCATCTTTACTTCACTAGCAATCTCTTGAACAGTAACATTTCGTAAATAATGTTGTTCAAGTTTTTCAATCGTATGCTCCACTCTTTTGGCTTTTTCACGTGCGCTTCTAGAGAGCCAATCTTCTTTTCTTAATCCGTCTAAAATAGCACCTCTGATACGGAACGATGCATACGTATCAAATTTCAAATCACGTTTATGGTCAAATTTTTCAAGTGCATCATACAACCCCATTAAGCCAAGGCTTTTTAACTCTTCTTTATGTACATTTCGAGGTAAACCCACTCCAATTCGTTGCACATGGTAATTGACAAGCGGCATATATTGCTTCACAAGCAAATTACCAGCCTCTTCATCTCGTTCTTTTGACCATTTTTCCCACCGTTTCTTTTCATCCATTACATTTACACTTGTCATGACGGCTTCTCCCCCTTCTTTCGTACAATAAATAGCTACCCTTTTAGCTTACTGGCTAGATTTCAACCACACCTTTGTTTACCGTTCGAACCATTAGTCGTGAAGTTGTGGGATCGAATTCAATTGTTCTGCCGTTTGTTCCTCCCACATCTTTTGATATTAACCTAATATGATGCTGTTTTAACTCCTGCTCCACAGCTATAATATTTCGAGCGCCAATTTTCATAAAATCATTATTTGAAGTAAATTGAAACATCTGCGCACCACCTGCTATTTTGGCACATAAGTGTCTTTTATTTACACCTAAATGTACGAGCATTTCAATCAAATCAATAATGGCTGTATCTGCATACTTAGCCCGGTTGAATGACTCTTTCACATGCCGAGAATCCGGCAGCATAATATGAGCTAGACCCGCTACCTTTAAGATGTCATCATATAATACAACTCCTACGCACGAGCCTAATCCTGCTGTGCGAATTAAATCAGGTCCTTGCACAACATTCATATCTGAAATACCAACTTTTACAATATGCTTATCCATGCAATGGTACTCCTAATGCTTGAAATAATGGTTGAATAGAATCGTTGTCTGGAACAAGGAGGAAATTCCCTTTCATAACGGAAGAGTGCGCTTGTTCTTGTAACATTGTTTCAATTATTAAAACCGATTCCATCTGATACCCTTCTTCCAGTAATCCACTCGTCATCGTAGCACCAAGCATATCTACACAAACAGCTGGTAATGAAGGGTAGATATGAAGGCTTGTTAAATCTGCAAGAGCAGTTAAATAGGAGCCACATAAAATATTCCCTATTTCATATAGCGTAGACCGCATTAATTCTGATTCAAGGAAATTCAAACTTTCAATTTCTATTGAAGGTTCATCTAATAAATAGCCTAGTAATGTCTTCGTATCATCTACTGATAATAGAAAAAACAAGCTACCTTGAATATCTCCTTTAATCTGTAATAATAGCTGCACTACTACTCGCTCAGGACCTCCAATTTCTTCAACCGCTTCGTTTATATCAGTAACTTTTACGCTTGGAAGCTGCATCTCAATTCTTTTTTTTACCAAATGAGAAAGGGCCGTGGCTGAATTAGCAGCTCCAATATTTCCTATTTCTCTCAAAACATCTAAATGGATTGCGTCAAACTTCAAATTGTCTAAGTTGGTTTTATTCTTGGTCATCCAAACCTAAAACCTTTCCTAAATTCACTAGTACTATTAAGCGCTCCTCTACTTTTACAACACCGCTTATATAATCAGCTTCAATACCTTCGATGACTTCAGGTGCTGGTTCAATATGGTCATCATAAATATCTAACACATCGTTTGCTGCGTCTACGATTAAGCCAACTTCAATATCGTTTATTATGACAATAATAATTCGTGTATGATCTGTATGAGTTTGCTCTTGCAAGCCAAACTGCTTTCTCAAATCTAGAATTGGAATTACTACTCCACGTAGGTTGATGACGCCGCGCACATATTTTTCTGTTCGAGGGACTCGCGTGATATGTTGCATTTTCTCAATTGATTTAACCTGCTCTACTGCAATTCCATACTCTTCGTTCCCCAGCTGAAATACAATGAATTTTGTCTCCATTTCGCTCTCCTCCACTACGGTTTAAAACGTTGTTTTCCCAAACATTATTATTTAATTAAAGCATTACAATCAATAATTAACGCTACTTGCCCATCACCTAAAATTGTTGCTCCTGAAATGGCAAACGGAGAAGTTAAGTAATTGCCTAATGATTTTAAAACGATTTCTTGCTGACCTATAAACGAGTCAACAATTAAACCGGCTGTCTTATCACTTTTTCGTACAATCACAACAGGATAAACATCTTTTTCCTCAGAAGTTTCCGGTACGTCAAACAGCTTTTTTAGGTTTAATAGCGGTATGATTTTTCCTCGGAAATCAATAACTTCTTGCCCGTG
The DNA here is from genome assembly GCF_001457055.1 of Priestia veravalensis. Lineage (NCBI taxonomy): Bacteria > Bacillati > Bacillota > Bacilli > Caryophanales > Bacillaceae > Priestia > Priestia veravalensis. Next base: position 129,539 of record NZ_KQ758627.1, read on the forward strand.
AGCTTTCATAACGTCTTTTTTATTTACAAGTGCTGTTTCAATGATAGATGACAATGGAAGTGCATAGCGTTCATCTTGCATATTAACAAGCAACGCTGAAATGATTGATAATGTTAAGGGTAGTTGGATAGAAAAAGTAGATCCATAGCCTGGTATTGAATCAATTGTCACCGTTCCACCTAAGGACTCAATTGTATTTTTGACAACATCAAGCCCTACACCACGCCCTGAAACATCAGAAATTTGTTCGGCTGTGGAAAAACCAGATGCAAACATAAGATCATATACTTGTTGATCTGTTAAACCTTGAGCACCTGTTTCTGAAACAATTCCTTTTTTCAGGGCTTTTTCTAAAATTTTATCGCGGTCGATCCCTGCACCATCATCTTCAAGGTCGATGAACACATGATTACCACTATGATATGCTTTCAGTCGAACTGTACCTTCCCTCTTTTTCCCATTCTGTTCACGCACGTCCGGCATTTCAATCCCATGGTCTAGCGCATTGCGAAGCAAGTGGACCAGGGGATCACCAATCTCATCAATAACCGTACGATCAAGCTCTGTTTCAGCACCGATAATCTGCAAGTTGATTTCTTTCCCTAAATCTTTTGCCAGTTGACGAACCATACGTGGAAAACGATTAAAAACAGTCTCGACTGGAACCATACGCATGTTTAAAATAATAGACTGCAAATCTCCAGAGATACGTGACATCCGCTCAACAGTTTCCTCTAACTCTTGATTATTTAAGTCTTTTGAAATCTGCTCAAGGCGCCCTCTATCAATAACTAGCTCTTCAAATAAATTCATTAAGCTATCTAAGCGATCGATGTTCACTCGGATTGTTTTATTAATAGGTGCAGTTTTTGCTGGTGCAGTTTCTTTGACATTAAGGTCATCAGCACGCTTTGTATTAGACTGTTGAGGGCGTGACATTTGTTTTTCACTATCGGTTGCTACATTTTCTTTTGGCTCCACAGTATTAATCTGAACATGCTCTACTTCAGAGATTTGCATCAGCTGCTCCTTTAACGAGCTTTCCTCTTCTTTTGATACCAATACAGCCGTAAATTGTTGATCAAACTGTTCTTGTTCTATATCTTGAACTGATGGGTTTGACTTAACCACTTCACCAGCTTGCTCAAACACGTCAAATACCATATATGCTCGCGCTGCCTTTAATAAACAGCGCTCATCTAATGTAACGGTTACCTCATATACAAAGAATTCTTGTTGTAACGCTTGGTTTAGAAGGTCCGTTTCAAATTCATCATATACAATACTAGGTGATACGACTTTACTTTCTGTAGCTGCTGCCACTTCTAATCCTCCGCTTTCTAAAGCCTGGAGTTTCGTTACAATCTCTTGTACATCATATCCTCCGTCACCACCTGTGGCGATTGACTCCACCATGACGTCTAAAGCATCCACTGATTCAAACACTAAGTCGACAACGCGTGTATTTACGCTTAATTGCTGGTTACGAATCGCATCTAGTACATTCTCCATTTTATGAGTAAGGTTCGCTAAATCTTCAAACCCCATCGTTGCTGACATTCCTTTTAACGTATGAGCTGAACGGAAAATTTCATTTACAAAACTAAGATTATTAACATCCTTTTCAAACTCTAACAACTGTTGATTAATATTCTGTAAGTGTTCCTTACTCTCTTCAATAAATACTTCTAAATACTGACTCATATCCATTGAGTGCTCCCCCTATTTCTGCACGTAATGTAAAATACGATTTGCTACATAATGTAATGGCTGTATTTCATCTACTAACCTTGTGGCGATTATAGACTTTGGCATTCCATAAATAATAGCCGTTTCTTCCGACTCGGCAATCGCTATGGTTTGCCCTTTGCTTTTCATATGAATAACGCCTTCCGTTCCATCTGCTCCCATTCCAGTTAATACAACCGCGACTTTTTCATAGTTAGGACAATCTGCAAGCGACTGAAACAAAGTATCAACTGATGGTCGGTGCCCTTTTACCGGTAACAACTGATCCAAAACAGTTATTAATCCTTCTTTAGATTCTTTTACGGTTAGATGGTAGCCTCCGGGTGCAATATACGCACATCCTGGTTCTAACTTTTGATCATCTCTTGCTTCTTTTACCGAAATAGCAGCTAACCGATCTAATCTAGCTGCTAGTGAACTCGTAAAACCAGCTGGCATGTGTTGAACAATTAAAATAGGGACTGGAATCGTTGCAGGAAGCATTGTTAGAACTTCTTGTAATGCTCTTGGCCCTCCGGTTGATGTACCGATGCAAACCACTTTCTTTAACGGCTTTCGGTCTCCCCTTACCATTGATGATTTCACAGGCTTGTCTTTAATTGATTCTTTTGAATTGAAAGGAAGATTTGCTTTGCTCGCAATATAGAGTTTTGTTAATAGCTCATCTTTTACTTTGTCGATATCTAGTGAAATAGCACCTGAAGGTTTGGCAACAAAATCAACTGCTCCATACTCCATCGCTAAAAATGTATTATTTGCTCCTTCAAACGTTGTACTAGACAACATTACAACAGGAGTTGGCTTAATTTTCATTAATTCTTTTAACATCTCTAATCCGTTCATCACAGGCATCTCTACGTCAAGTGTCATAACATGTGGATTCAATAGCACAGCTTTCTTTAGTGCTTCCTCGCCGTTTCGAGCTGTCCCCACTACGTTAAACCTACCGTCTTCCTCTAGTAAACTAGTAATAACCTTTCTCATAAACGCTGAATCATCAACGATTAATACTTTAATTTTATTCAACTAGCAAACCCTACCTTTCGAGAAATAACTTCTTCAGCTTGGCTACAAACCCAACGCTGTGATTTCTGGTACTAGACGATGTTGCATATTGATTTACAATATTCTTAATTCCTTGGCTTGCACTGCCTTTTGGATATTGTAAAATGAATGGAACCTGACTATTTACCGAATGAGAAACGCAGCGGTCTTCCTCTATTGTTCCTAACAATTCAATTGAGCACTTCAAAAACTGTTTAACTGCTTGATTAAAGCGTTCATACGTGTTTACACCTTCTTTAATAGAAAGTGACTTATTTACTACCATCTTAAAAGAAGCATTCACACCATATAAATGTAAGAACTTTAATGCAGCGTAACAATCCGTAATTGATGTTGGTTCAGGCGTAGTAATGAGCACCATGTCATCCATTGCCTTTAAAAAAGCAATGACGCCCTCTGTCATTCCTGCTCCCATATCAAAAATTAAGTAGTCATAATCTTGAGAAACGGAGTTAAATTGATCAATTAGATAATGCAAATCATTTTGTTTCCACTCAAATAAAGAGGTAATTCCAGAGCCTCCTGCAATATATGAAAGACCCTTTGGTCCTTGTTTGATGACACGCTGAATGGGCCATTTATTCTCTAACATATCCACGATAGTGTAGGTCGAAGCAATTCCCATTAATACGTCAATATTGCCCATTCCAATATCCATATCAAAAAGCAGCACCCGATATCCTTTCTCTTGTAAAGACAATGAAAAATTCAGCGAAAAATTAGACTTTCCAACTCCCCCTTTTCCACTAATGACTGCTAATGTCTTAGCCTCCGTCCGTTGATTAGAACCATGTTTGACCGCTGCTACCCTTTTTCTTAAAGCTGCTGCTTGATCATTCATGTTTCCAATCTCCAAACAGATAATCCACTATTTTTTCAGCAGTATATTTCTCTAGATCGTCAGGGACATCTTGTCCAATCGTCATAAAAGAAGCTGGCAGCTGACACTCCGTTAGCACATTAATAATTGGACCAAATGTTGTGGTCTCATCTAGCTTTGTCAAAATAATTGAATCAATTGGTATACTACTAAACTGTTGGTAAACTTTACGTAAATCAGCCATTTTTGCCGTCGCTGCTAACACTAAAAAGGTTTCCATGTGTTCATTAAACGACATCATATTGTGGAGGTCATGAATGTATTGGCTGTCTAAAAAGTTCCGCCCCGCTGTGTCTATGAACACAATATCGTATTCATTAAATATCTGAAGCGCTTGCTGAAAATCTTCATTGTTATAGCAAACTTCAATTGGAACATTCAGAATGGACGCATACGTTTTTAACTGATCGATAGCGGAAATACGATATGTATCAGTTGTAATGAACGCAACTCTTTTATTTTGTTCTAAAATACACGACGCAGCTAATTTTGCTAGCGTTGTTGTCTTACCAACGCCTGTAGGACCAACAACGTTAATATATTTCTTTTGAAATACTTTTGAACGTTCTGAATATGATAGGTAATCTTCAAACCAGCTTTTCAGCCATTCAACCACCTGCTTATCGCCTAGCGAAGGTGTTGTATAATATAACTCCATGACTTTATCTCTTACTTCTTTTAACAATCGTTCTTCGATCTCTTGATGTTGCAAATATGAAATAACTTTTTGAACAAGCAACGGATATTCAACAACAGTATTTCTTAATGGGTGCACCGTTGCAATAAGCTGTTTTAATTCATCAATCTGCTTCATAAGCTGTTCATCTGTACGTTTTTTAACATATTTTTTAGTTTTTTTTACTTGGTCGTCTACCCCAGCAATTACTTCCAACTTCTTTTTAGTAAAGACGCCCATAAATCCACCAACTTTAACAGAACGCGACTTTAAGATCACCGCTTCTGGACCAAGCTCTGCTCGAATAACTTTCATTGCTTCCGGCATTGAAGATGCCACATATTTTTTTACCTTCATGATAAATCAACCACTCCAACGCTCTGAACTTCAATACTTGCTTCTAGTTCGTTATATGATAAAATCGCAACTTGAGGTATATATCTTTCTGTTAGCTGGCGGACATACATCCGTACAGCTGGTGAGCAAAGAACAATCGGTGTTTGATCTTGAAACCCTGCCCCATCAACTTGAGCTACAATATGTTCCACAATGTTTTGGGAAACGTATGGATCCAATGATAAATAGTTCCCATGTTCTGTTTGTTGAACTCCTTCAGCTAGTACTTTTTCAACCTTCCCCGATAGCGTAATGACGCGAAGCAGCTGTTCTCCAGCAGCATACTGGGTGGTAATTTGCCTAGATAATCCTTGACGAACATATTCTGTTAATAGATCCGTATCAGATGTCATCTTTCCATAGTCAGCTAGTACTTCAAAGATAACTGGCAAATTCCGAATCGATACCTGCTCTTTTAATAATTTAGCTAATACTCGCTGGATTTCTCCTACTGAGAGTGGAGATGGGGTAACCTCCTCAATTAAGATTGGATACGACTCTTTTACATGATCAATTAATTGTTTAGTTTCTTGGCGACCTATTAGCTCGTGAGCATATGCTTTAATTACTTCTGTAATATGTGTTGATACCACTGAAGGCGGATCTACTACGGTATACCCAAACATCTCTGCTTGCTCTTTAGTTGCTTCATTAATCCACTTGGCTGGCATTTGAAAGGCAGGCTCAATTGTATCAATGCCTTCTATCATATCGTCACCCATTCCAGGACTAATTGCTAAGTAATGATCGAGCAATAAATCACCTCTTGCCATTTCATTCCCTTTAATTTTTAGCCGATATTCGTTTGGCTGTAGTTGAATATTGTCGCGAATTCTTACAACAGGAATTACTAAACCAAGCTCTAAAGCAAGCTGACGGCGAATCATAACGATACGATCTAACAAGTCGCCTCCTTGATTTGTATCTGCTAAAGGAATAAGACCATAACCAAATTCAAACTCGATAGGATCTACGCTCAATAAATTCACAACGCTCTCAGGACTTTTCATATCATCAGCTGGCACTTCTTCTTCTGATGCGGCTTCTTCGTTTAAAAGAAGTTTTGCTTTTTTAGGAGATAAGTAATAACCTCCTGCTGCTAGTAAAAGTGCTAATGGAAGTGTTAATAAATCATTGATTGGCGTAATGAGGCCAAGAACAGCAATAGTCGCTCCAGTAACATATAGCATTGTAGGAAACGCAAATAGCTGTCCCGTAATATCTTGACTTAAATTCCCTGTAGAAGCTGCTCTTGTTACAATAATACCTGTAGCAGTGGAAATCATTAATGCTGGAATCTGACTGACCAACCCATCACCAACTGTTAATAAAGTAAACGTTTGGGATGCTTCTCCAATGCTCATACCCATTTGCATCATTCCAATAATGATGCCAAATAAAATATTAATTAGTGTAATAACAATACCAGCAATTGCATCTCCCTTTACAAACTTGCTGGCTCCGTCCATTGATCCGTAAAAATCCGCTTCACGCTGAATTTTCTCACGCCTTTGAATGGCTTCTTTTTCGGAAATCATTCCTGCATTTAAATCAGCGTCAATGCTCATTTGTTTTCCTGGCATTGCATCAAGAGTAAAGCGTGCAGCTACCTCTGAAACGCGCTCAGCTCCTTTTGTAATAACTAAAAACTGAATGATAATTAAAATAACAAAAACAACAAATCCTACAAGTGGATTCCCACTGATAACAAAGTTACCGAATGTCTCTACCACACCGCCGGCATTACCTTCACCTAAGATAGCTCTTGTGGTGGATACATTTAACCCCAAGCGAAAAAGTGTCAGCACAAGCAATAACGATGGAAAAACAGATAGCTCAAGCGGCTCTTTCATGTTCATTGATACAAGCAAAACAAGCAGTGCAAGAGATATATTTACCATAATTAACACGCTCAACAACCAAGACGGGAGCGGAATAACAAGCATAACAATAATGAGTACAACACCTATAACAACTGGTAACTCTCTTGCAGACATGAATCATTTCTCTCCTTATTTCTTATAATCTTCAATACTTATACCTTTTTTTGAATGCGATACACATACGCTAAAATCTCAGCTACCGCTTTAAAAAACTCTTCGGGCACCACATCGCCAACTTTCGTTTGTTCATATAAGCCTCTTGCTAAAGGTCGGTTTTCTACCATAATGATTTCATGGCTTTTTGCAACGGCTTTTATCTTTTGAGCTACAAAATCTACTCCGCTTGCCACCACGTATGGAGCATCCATTTTATCTTCATCATATTTTAAAGCAATTGCATAATGAGTTGGATTCGTAATGACAACATCCGCTTTCGGCACTTCTTGCATCATTCTAGACATCGCCATCTCACGTTGTTTCTGCTTAATTTTAGATTTGATGAGTGGATCTCCTTCAACATTTTTATTTTCTTCTTTAATATCTTGCTTTGACATCCGAATGTTTTTTTCAAAATCAAACTTTTGGTACATGTAGTCAAGAACAGATAATAAAAGTAGAACACAAGAGGCTGCAAGGCCCATTTGCAACACTAGTTTTGCTAGCGATACCAGACTGTCTCCGATGCTCCGATGAGATAAAATGAGAACCTCATCAATGTTAATCCATAATACAGCAAACGTAACGGCACCAATTAAGACGATCTTTAACGTTGATTTCAATAGTTCTACAATGGCTCTCATTGAAAAAATTCTTTTAGCCCCTTTAATTGGATCAACCTTCTCCAATTTTGGCTGAAGGGGTTCAGCTGAAAAGAGGACACCCACCTGCATATAATTAGCTGCAAGCGCACCTACCAAGGCAACGAGCATAATAGGTCCGAGTGCATATGCAATTTCAGGAAGAAGGTCTCGTAGCAAAATAAACACACTTTCTTCCGTAACTTCCGTTAGCATATATGTCTGAAAAGATTCCTTTATAATGAGCATCATCTTTTCAAGCGTATGCCGAGCTCCGAATATAAAATAGAGAAAAACAAGAAGTAGCATAATGGCTGTCGTGACGTCTTGGCTTTTTGCTACTTGTCCTTTTTTTCTAGAGTCTTGCCTCTTTTTAGGCGTTGCCTTTTCCGTTTTTTCTCCCGCAAAAAACTGCAAATCTAACCGAACGAGAAACATTTTTATACTCCTCCTAGTAAATGAACCATCGTTCGCATCGCCTCTAGCATGTATTCAAAGATTAGCTGCATCATATAAAACATACTTCCCATAACCACGATTAGAAAAATAAACGCCACGATGATTTTGAGCGGAAATCCTACTACAAAAATATTAAGCTGAGGTACCGTTCTTGCGACGATTCCTAGTGCTATATCAACAAGAAATAACGCGCCAACAACCGGGAGCGACATTTGAACCGCTAATAGGAACATCATGCTAAATGTTTTAATAATTGTCGTCACAAACAGTTCGGTTCCAACTGAAAATGAAAGCTCGTTAATCTTTAATACTTCATAACTATGATAAACTCCATCTATTAACAAATGATGACCATTGGTCGATAATAAAAAGAGCAGGGCAAAAATATAAAGGTACTGACCGGTAATTGGACTTTGAGCACCCGTTTGCGGATCCATCACGTTAGCGATAGCAAAACCCATTTGAAAATCAATTAACCCACCAGCAATTTGAATTGCCATGATTACGATATATGCAATTAACCCCATCGAAATTCCAACGAGACACTCCTTAATGACAAGAAGCAAAAAGCGATCGTCAAGTGGAATAATTGGAAAATCTAGTGTTGTGACTACAACAAGTGATAAAGCTGCCGCTAGCCCTACTTTGTGAAAAGTTGGAACTGTACGATATGAAAAAAGCGGTACCGTAATAAAGAAAGCGGACAATCGTACTAAAATTAAGAGAAATGCCGGATAAACATTGATTAGCTCCACCATCTTTATCCGATATACCTATGTAGGTTTGAAAAGATATTATACGTAAATGACACCATCTTAGATAACATCCATGGCCCAAAAAATACAATTCCTACAAGTACCGCTACAATTTTTGGCACAAAGGCCAAGGTTTGTTCTTGAATCTGAGTTGTCGCTTGAAAAATACTGACAAGCAAACCGACAACGAGTGCTAATAGCAAAAGTGGACCACACACAATTAAGATTGTATATACGCCTTTTTCTGCTAACGAAATGACAAATTCTCCATTCATGTTTTTCACCTATTGAAAACTTATTAATAATGATTTAACGACTAAATTCCAACCGTCTACTAAGACAAAAAGCAAAATTTTAAACGGCAGAGAAATCATCACTGGCGGTAACATCATCATCCCCATCGACATTAATACGCTGGAAATAATCATATCAATGACAAGAAACGGAACAAAGATCATAAAGCCGATTTGAAAGGCTGTTTTTAATTCGCTAATTGCAAATGCAGGAACCAATGCCGTTAATGGAATTTCTTCTACTGAACTTGGTTTATCCATCTCTGCATATTCTAAAAATAACGCTAAGTCTTTCTGCCTTGTATGAGCACTCATAAACTCTTTCATAGGAAGAGATGCTCGATCGTACGCTTCTGTTAAATTAATTTCTTCATTAAATAAAGGCTGCAAAGCTTCTTTATTCACCTGTGAAAACGTCGGTGCCATAACAAAGAATGTTATGAATAAAGCGAGTCCTAACAGTACTTGATTGGGAGGCATTTGCTGAGTGCCTAATGACGTTCGAACAAACGAAAGAACAATAACAATTCGAGTAAAGCATGTCATTAAAATTAAAATACCTGGAGCAATTGATAGAACCGTTAAAAGCAGCAATAATTGGATTGAGGTTGATACATTTTCAGCATCACTAGCATTAAAAATCTCCATCACTTCATTCATGTTGCTTACGGTTCCTTTCTAATTCTTCCAACTTGGTTTTCCGCTTTTTCATCATCTGATTTAACGATTGTGTAAAAGATTTCATACTTTCAACTGAAATAGCTTCCTTTTCTTTTCGTTCAAATAGTGATGGAAGAACCACTTTATATTCACCATCACTGCGTTGATCTTCGTACTTCTTTAACAACTGCTCCTTGTCTTCTCCAACTACTTCTGAAAGCAGCTCAATATTTTCTCCTACACCTACAACGAACAGCTGCTCACCGACCTTAACAACTTGAACCGATTTACTATTCCCAAGGTTAGTTCCACCTAAATTTTCCACCAGCTGATTTTGCTTTAATACATTTCCTTTTGACTTCACAAATTTTAAGACAACTAGCAATAAGCCAATCACAAATGCAAAAGCAACTAACATTTTCACCACTTCACCAGCGGAAATAGTCGCACCTTGATTGGTATCACTATCACCAACTGCGTTAGGGTCCAACTCTTTTTCACAAGCGCTTGGATTTTCTATACATTCTTTCACTGAATCCGATGTTTCTGCCGCTTGCACGCTTATACTATTTTGAAACAACAGACTTCCAGCGATAGCTAAAATAAATACGATATATCGCAGCAATGTTTGCCACCTCTTACCTTTTCATAATACAAAGTGGAGCAGAGCAGCTGCTCCACTTTTTTCTTTATCCTACAGCTTTTGAAATGGCTTCAAGCACACGGTCTGCTTGAAATGGCTTCACAATAAAGTCTTTTGCACCAGCTTGAATTGCATCGATAACCATTGCTTGTTGTCCCATTGCTGAACACATAATTACTTTCGCAGCTGGATTCAGTTGCTTAATCTCTTTTAAAGCCGTAATACCATCCATTTCCGGCATTGTAATATCCATTGTTACGAGGTCTGGCTGATGCTCTTTATAAAGATCGATAGCTTGCATTCCATCAGCAGCTTCCCCCACAACTTCATATCCATTTTTCACAAGAATATCCTTAATCATCATGCGCATAAATGCCGCATCGTCTACAATTAATACTCGTTTACTCATTTTATTTTCCCCCTATATAAAGTTACTTTAATTTATTAATACGATCACGTTGACTAACTATATCCGTCACGCGAACGCCAAAGTTTTCATCAATTACCACTACTTCACCTTTAGCGATTAGCTTGCTGTTAATCAAAATATCGACCGGCTCACCAGCAAGTTTGTCTAACTCAATTATTGACCCCGATGACATCTCTAAAATTTCTTTAACAGTTCGTTTTGTACGCCCTAACTCTACAGTTACTTGAAGTGGTATATCTAACAACATGTCTAAATTATTTGTTTCGGACTGTGATGGTATTTCATTTCCATCAAAAGATGAAAAAGCAACAGGTTGAACATTAACAGGAGCTGCAGGCATAACTGGTTCTTGTTGCAGTGATTCACTCACTTGATTTTGCAAAGGTTGTTGAGATGGTATTTCTTGAACAAGTTCACTCTCTTCTTCTGCGGTCGCAACTGGATTCAGCAGTTCATTTACTAACCCTTTTGCAAAAGGAAGAGATAACAATTGCATAATATTAGAATCGATTAGCGTGCCAACTTTTAGATTGAATGAAACTTTAACTAGCACATCGTCCCCTTCTAATAAGTTCGTGCCTTCTCCTTCTGGAAGATCTAAAATATCAAGGATTGGTGGCGAAATATCTACTTTCTTTTGAAAAATCGTAGACATAGATGTCGCTGCTGAACCCATCATTTGGTTCATCGCTTCTTGAACGGCACTTTGTTTAATTTCATCTAGTAATTCTCCTGGATTTTCACCGTCTCCACCAAGCATTAAATCAGAGATAATAGCTGCATCACTTTGTTTAATAACAAGTAAGTTTCGACCTGAAATTCCTTCTGTATAATGAACTTCTACCGCAACATGCGGATTGGGAAATTCTTCTTTCAGCTCTTCTTTATGAATCAACGAAACATAAGGCGTTGTAATGTCAACTTTTTGATTTAATAAGGTTGACAATGCAGTAGCAGAGCTACCAAATGAAATATTGCCAATTTCACCAAGCGCATCGCGTTCCATCTCTGTAAAGTGTTTACTAATTTCACTTTCTTCTAGGTTGCTATCTGAAGGCATAGGGTCTAATGAAGACGTTCCTTTTAGCAATGCATCGATTTCATCTTGAGAAAGCATATCTCCTGTCATAACGACGTTCCCCCCTTAAACTGATCTAAAATTTGAATCGCCAATTTCCTTTTTAATTGTCCTGGCTGCGCACTAAATTTCGGTACACCTCCAACTTGAACGATGAGAGGTTGATTAACACCTCGGTCCAAGCGAATGATGTCTCCCTTATCTAAAGAAAGGAAATCCTCAATGGATATATCAGTCTGTCCTAGCATCGCAACAACAGGAACGGTTGCACCTTGAACTTGTGTTCGAATCTGCTCAACCTCTAATTCATTTGGCTCTTTTTTAGATGATTGCATCCAATAATGCACTGATAGCTTTGAAATAATAGGCTCCAGCGTAACATGTGGGATACATAAGTTAATCATGCCTGTTTCTTCACCAATTTGTACGCTTAGCGAAATGACTACAACAATCTCATTTGGTGATATAACTTGTAAAAATTGTGGATTAACTTCAAGTTCTTCCATTTCTGGATTAATCACAGCAACTGAACTCCAGGCCTCTTCCATAATATCCAGCGTTTTATCTAACAAATTACGAAGTAGTTTTGTTTCAATCTCTGTTAAATTATCTATTTTTTTATTTCCTGCTTCTCCTTTGCCACCTAAAATACGGTCTAGCATCGCGTATGCAATATTCGGGTTTACTTCCATAATTATTCTGCCATCCAGAGGTTCGACTGACATGACATTTAAGACCGTCATGCTCGGAACCGAGCGAACAAACTCTTCATAAGGAATTTGATCTGCTGATACAACTGAAACCTGTGTGATTGTTCGCAGTTGAGCTGAAAGTAATGTTGTTAATAATCTCGCATAGTTCTCATAGATCCTTGTTAAACTTCTAATTTGATCTTTTGAAAACCGTAAGGCTCTTTTAAAATCATAGGACCTGACGCGATTTTTCGTGTTTTCATCTTTTAACTGCTGCGCATCCATCTCTCCTGTCGACAGCGCAGACAACAGTGCGTCAATCTCGTTTTGAGACAATACATCACCGGCCAAAAACCTCACCTCCTACCTGCCATTTTTCCATTATTGTAGAACCTTGGAGGTCGTATAAATCTTCACCACATGCCCAGTCTCAATCGAGCTATCGATCTGTTTTGAAATTCGCTCTTCAAGCGCTTCTAAACCTTTTTTTCCCTCGAAATCTTCAGCTGTCATCTCCGATAGTTCTTTAATAATAATGTCTTTTACTTGAAACTCTCTTTTCTGTAGTTCTTCAGCTGCTTTTTTGCTATCCATTTGAATTTTAAATGATAGGCTAATATAATTATTGCTTTTTAAATTTGTTTTAATATCAGCAATGTCAACAGATGAATCAATTACTTCATCAATGGAAGGCGCAGCTTCAGCCGCTGGCTCGCTTGCTAACTTTAGCGTGACAATGACCCCAACACTCCCAATCAATGTTAAAGACAATAAAATAATGATCATAGTGCCAACTAACTTATTTTTAAACACAGCTTATTCCTCCATATCGCGCCGAAGTCCTAACACATTAATCGATTGATAATAAGCGCATACCTTTTCATTCACTTCAGCAATCGACTCTTTTACAACCAACTTTTTATTGTTGGTTAATGTAATAGTTGTGTCAGGAAACGATTCCACTTGCTCTATGTAAATTGCATTTAGCGTAAATTGCTTTCCATTTAACCTTGTTAAAGTCACCATAATTGATAAAAAGCCAAGCTGATCAGCTCAGCTTCTTTCCTCCTAGGCTATCAGTTTATCGTTTTAAGTTGACAAGTTCTTGTAAGATTTCATCAGAAGTTGTAATGATTCGAGTATTCGCTTGGAAACCACGCTGAGATACAATCATTTCCGTAAATTCTTCCGATAAGTCAACATTAGACATCTCTAAAGCACTCGATACAAGCGTTCCTGTTCCGTTTACTCCCGGTTCACTTAAATCAAAAAATTCTGTACCATCAACTTTTGCGCTACCTGAATTGGCTGTTTCAGCAAAGAGATTACCTCCTACCTTTTCAAGGCCATCATTGTTTGAGAATTTTGCTAATCGAACTCTACCCGCTATTTGTAAAGCACCGTCTGAATCAACATAATTTACGACTCCATCTTGACCAATGCTAAAACTTTTAGCTGTATCTGGAATATTTATTGCCCCTATAAACTCCGTTTCATTTCCATTAACGTCATAAACAGAACCAATAAGGTAAAGGCCTTCAGCTGTTACAATGTTTCCACCTTCATCTAAATAAAAATTACCTGCTCGTGTATACAGTGGTCTATCAATTGTTTGGCCATCTGCCCCATTAGCTACAGTAAAGAATCCTTCTCCTGAAATAGCTAGATCAAGTGGGCGACCTGTTGGCTGAATGCTTCCAGAAGTATGTATCGTATCAATTGTTCCAATTTGAGACCCAAGCCCTACCTGCTTTGGATTCACTCCGCCTCGATCCGCTCCCGGTGCACTCGCTCCTGCTATTTGCTGACTAACTAAGTCTTTAAACGTTGTACGCCCTTTCTTAAATCCGTACGTATTAACATTTGAAATATTATTACCGATTACGTCTAGCTTGGTTTGAAAATTTTTCATTCCACTAATTCCAGAATACATTGAACGTAACATGTAACTTCCCCCTTATTTATAGTGTTCAACGAGTGACAGACAAAATATCGTCAAGAGTTAAAGTTGTATGAGACTCATCATCTAACATAAAAGTAAGCTTGCCGTCTTTTACAGAAGTGGCTTTCACAACAGCTTCGCTTTCTTTATTCGTTTCATCTACCCAAGAAACCGTCTTACCAATAAGCTCGCTACCTTTTAGAATTGGAGATTCACTTTGAACTACTTGTAAAAATTTCTCCATCGATGTACTCATATTTGTCATTTGTTCTAGTGTTGAAAACTGAGCCATTTGAGAAATAAACTCCTTATCTTCCATAGGACTAGTTGGATCTTGATTTTGTAATTGAGTAATTAAAATCTTTAAGAAGTCATCTTTTCCAAGCGAGCTTGTTCCTGTTTGCTTTTGCTGCACGGGCTGATTTGCCAAATACAAATCAGACTGAACCTTATTTGTCATATACATCACCTACACATTGTAGTTAATTAACGCTTCTTCTAATGAGTGAGAAAAGATTTGATTAGTTTCGTCTTTTTCGTCTTTTTCTTCAACTCGTTTTTCTTGCTGCTTTTGTTCTTGATGTTCTTCGCCGTTAGTCATCCATTGTTCTGCTGTGTGAAAAACGTCAATTTTATCTACTTGCACCTGCTGACTAATAAGCGTTTGTTTCAAAGCCCCTAGCTGAGTATCTAAGAGATCTTTTGTCTGAGCAGATGATGCGATAATACGAGCGACAGTCTCATGGTTTCGCTGCACTAGTTCAATTTGAATGGATCCTAGCCTTTCAGGGAAGAGCTTTAAAACTAGCTTCGTTTGAGACGCATTATGCTGAAAAGAAGCTTTCACTAATAGCTCTTGTACCTGCTTCATCACCTGTGATGCCTGCATATCTTTGGGCAAATTCGTATTTACATGAAACGATAGCTGCTGCAACTTACTCATTTCACCCGGTACAAACGTCGCTTTATCAACAGGAATTTTTTGCTTACCTAACTCATCCGTTTCCATGCTTATTAATTGTCTAGTTGGCAGTGAGTGATTATCACTTGCTGAAGCAATTTTTTGTGTAATCAGTTCAATAAGCTGTTTCATTTCTTTACGAGAAAACTGAACAGATTGTATCTCAGGCTGCTGCAGCTTTTCTTGCAATGCTTTTAGTTGACTGGATTCCACTGGAACAAGCTCTCGCAAGGTTTGAAAAAACTGTTGAAATTCCTTAACGAAATTTTTTGCACTTCCTGGCAATGTGACATCCGCTAAGTATGCCTGCAAATTCGTAGCATTGGAAAGCAATTGCTTCAGCTTAGATTCTTTTACTCCGCTTGTAGGGAGCTGTTGAATAAGATCAACAAAAGACTTAAACAAAATACTTTGCTCTTCATTTTCTATCTTTTCAACATTCCCTTCTTCTAAATGAAGCTCAAGAAGCGCCAAGAATTCAGCCAAATCTTCGTTATCATCTACGTTCATCATTTGATTGTTCAAAGGCTGACTAATAGAATGACTGTTCGTGCTGAGATTATCAGTCGTTTCCAGCTCTACGAATAGCATTGCTTGAAATAAAAAAGGATGTTCTTTCTTAACTGTACGATCTACGTTTTGCTTCTCATTCATAACTGGAAGCATAGGCTGCATAGCTACCTTCATTCTTTCACCTCCATTACTCACTTAACGGCTCAGCTAGTAAGCTTGTATAGCGAGCTGCAACGGCAGGGTCCATCTTTTCTAAGACTTTCGTGCGTGCATCCGTTTTTAACGCTTTTAGCAGCAAGATTGCTTCATTTTCTTTTAATTCGGTAAAAATGAGAGCTGCTTTCGTCGGGTTCATCTTTTCATAAGTAGAAACAATGTCTTTCTGTTTATCGTCTCCACCGTCTTGTTCTTGACTAGCAACATCTTTCTCATCTTCTGAATCTCTAATCTTAATTTTTAACTCATCAATCTCGCGCTCTTTAGCCGTTATTTTTTCTTCTAAACTTCTAATATTGTCTTCTTTCTTTTGAAGCTTTTCATTCAGGCTCTTTATTTGATTTTCTAACTCTTTATTCGCCTGTTGCTGATTAGTAGATTTTAAGCTTTCATTATCGTCTCCTATTAAAGGAAGAGATGAAGTTACCGACGAGATTTTCTCTTGAACATCGACTCCACTAATTGTTAGACCAATATAAATAGCTGTAATAATAAACAGCAGGGGTATAAAAATAATAAACAAGAAGACTTGCCACTTACTATTTCTTTTTTCTTCTATTTCTTCATATTCATCTTGCTTTTTTCTAGCCATCTTCTCACCTAATTTCTGTGTAGCATAAACTGTTGCAGAGAAATCTCATCCATTTGCTTACTTTCCGCATCACCCTGAGTTTTTAGGTAGCTTGTATAGCTTTTGTCTTTAAGCTTTTCATACTTTTTGCACTCAATATTTTTTTCTTGAAGCTTCAGCTCTTTCATACTCATCTGCTGTCGCGCCAACATGACGTCTCGCTGGAGCCTGGCAATCGTCGCCTCAATGCTTTCAAGCGCTTGTTGAAAAAATTTAATCTCGCTAACCGCTAAACCACTTTTAAGCTTTTTTGCCTGAAGTTCAAGCATTTCTTCTTTCTGCTTGAGCTTATCGTAAAGCCTCTGCCCGACTTGCTCGAAATATTGAACTGATTCATTATATTGAGCCAATAAACGATTTTTTTCATCTTGCTTAACCGTCATGACTTTTGCTAACTTAAACTGATACGTCACGTTCGTTCACCTTTCTGAAAGAGCTGTTTTAGTATCTCTACGCTATCTTTAAGCGTGGGATGTTCACTCGTTTTTTGCTTTAAAAATGAAATAAGTTCTGGATAATATAAAATTGCTTCATCAATTTCAGCAGAGGACCCTCTTTTGTAAGCTCCGATATTAATAAGGTCTTCTGCTTCAATATATGTAGAAAGTAATAACCGTAGCTTTTCAGCACTTATTTTATGATTTGCTTCTACAATATGATTCATAACGCGGCTAACACTTTTGAGCACATTAATGGCTGGATATTGACCTTTATTAGCTAAATTCCGATCCAATACAATATGCCCATCAACAATTCCTCGAACCGTATCAGCAATCGGTTCATTCATATCATCACCGTCAACTAATACCGTATAAAATGCCGTAATAGAGCCTTGTTCAGTAGTACCTGTTCTTTCTAATAGGCGAGGTAATGAAGCAAAAACCGATGGTGTGTATCCTTTGGTTGTGGGAGGTTCTCCCACTGCTAAACCAATTTCTCGCTGCGCCATAGCAACGCGCGTAACGGAATCCATCATCATCATGACGTTAAGCCCTTGACTTCGAAAGTATTCTGCAATAGATGTAGCTGTATAAGCCGCCTTCATTCGTAATAGTGGAGGCTGATCAGAAGTTGCGACAACGACAATTGAATTTCTCAAACCTTCCGAACCAAGGTCTCTCTCAATAAACTCACGGACTTCTCGACCACGTTCCCCTACTAATGCAATGACGTTGATATCTGCATTCGTGTTTCTCGCAATCATTCCCATAAGCGTACTTTTCCCAACTCCACTTCCTGCAAAGATTCCAATCCGCTGACCCTTGCCAACTGTAAGCAAACTGTCGATTGCTCGAACCCCTACTTCAATTGGTTCAGAAATTGGTGGGCGTTGCAATGGATTAGGAGGTTCCTGTTCAGTTAACACTGATGGAAGATAGCTAGGTAAGCTAGTTCCATCAAGTGGATTTCCTAGGGAATCTAGTGCTTGACCAATTAGCTCAGGTCCTACTTTTACTTGAAGCGGTTTTTCAGTTGTTTCCACGATGCAACCAGGTCCAATATATCGAACAGATGTATAGGGCATTAAAATGACATGTTCATCTTTAAATCCAACTACTTCTGCTTGAATTCGCTCACAAGTATCCTTTAAGTGGATATAGCAAACATCACCAATGGAAGCTTGTGGTCCTCGTGATTCAATCATCATTCCAATAACTCGGTTAACTTTCCCATATCGTTTAAACGAAGAGATATGAGCTATCTCAGGAATAAGCTGCTTCACTTTCACTTTGCTTTTCCTCCATTAAACGTAGTTTCAATTTCTTTTTTAGCTCCGTTAACTGACTATCAACCGATGCATCGAGCTTTCCGTACATCGACTCAATAATGCAATGTTCATCTGTCAAATTTTCATCTGCGTATATGAATAAGCTAGCTTCTCCATTCAATATATCGAACAATTGCTGTTTATTTTCACAAACCATTTCATAATGGCAAGGTGCCACAAAGACTCGAAGCTCTTTGCTCTCTCTAACTTCCTTTATTGCATGCTTAACCAGTGATACAAAACTTTTCTCATTTTTATGTTGAATATTCTGCCCAATGACTTTCTCAGCAAGTGTAAAGCCAAGCTCTAAGATAACCTCTTCAGCTTGAGAAAGGTAATCGGTATAATCTTTTTTAGCTACGTTAACAGCCGTACGGGCTTCTTCTATAAGCGATGTATAGTCCTTATATCCAGCCTGTTGACCTTCACTATACCCAGCGTTAAAACCCTTTTTTTTCTCTGCTTCATATAGCTGTATTTTTTCATTCTCCCACTGCTGTCGCTCTGCTTCAATTTGCTGTCTTGCTTCTAATAGTCTTGCTTCAGCTTCTTCATAAAGACGTGTAGACGCTTCTTTTGCTTCAGTAAGAATTTTGTCAGGGCATTCATTCTTTGCTGTCTGACCATTTGAATTGATCAAATTTCTCCCACTAAATAATGGCTTGATTTCGATTGTTTTGGCTGAATCATGTACGTGATTTGCATAGGTAGATTTAATGATACTAGACAATAATATCGTCTCCTCCACCTCTTGCAATGACTACTTCTCCCATATCTTCTAATCTACGAATAACCGCCACAATGCGAGACTGAGCTTCTTCCACATCTTTTAAACGGACTGGTCCCATATACTCCATTTCTTCTGTAAACGTGTCTACCATTCGCTTGGACATGTTGCGGAATATAATATCTTTTACTTCTTCGCTTGCTACTTTTAAGCTCAATAGCAAGTCTTCGTTTTCAACCTCACGAACGACACGCTGGATGGAGCGGTTATCCAACGTCACAATATCTTCAAAGACAAACATACGCTGTTTAATCTCTTCCGCAAGCTCTGGATCTTGAATTTCTAGAGTATCAATAATAATTTTCTCTGTTGCACGATCCACGCCATTTAACACTTCAACCACCGTCTCGATTCCACCAGTATGGGTGTAATCTTGCGTCACCGTTGTCGAAAGCTTTCTTTCTAAAATTTGTTCTACTTCACTGATGACTTCTGGAGATGTGCTATCCATTGTAGCAATTCTTCTCGCAATATCACCTTGACGCTCTTGAGGTAAAGATGACAAAATTTGCCCAGCTTGAGCTGGCTCTAAGTATGATAAGATCAAAGCAATCGTTTGCGGGTGCTCATGCTGAATAAAATTTAAAAGCTGCATTGGTTCTGCTTTACGCGCAAAATCGAATGGTCGAACTTGCAAAGATGAAGTTAAACGATTAATAACCATTATTGCTTGTTCAGGACCTAAAGCTTTTTCCAACACTTCTTTCGCATAAGTAATGCCGCCTTTTTCAATATAATTCTGAGCAATTGTCATTTGCTCAAATTCTTTTAAAACGGCTTCTTTAACCGCAGGCTCTACCTTTCGCATTGAAGAAATCTCAAACGTTAGCTGTTCAATTTCGTCTTCGCTTAAATGCTTATAGACGGAAGCGGATGCATCAGGACCAAGGGAAATTAATAAAATAGCTGCTTTTTGCTTACCTGTTAATTCACTTTTACTTACCACTTTCGCCACTATACTCCCTCCTACTCCTCACTAATCCACGTGCGCAATAGCTTTGCGAATTCATCTGGCTGCTCACCTGCAAGCTCTTCTAGACGTTTTCTTGACTGCTGCTCTTCACTTAGGACAGGAGGCTTTTGAATGGTTTCAACTGAATCTTCATACTCTTCTTCATATTCATAGAACTCTTCTTCAGAATCTTTTCTACGCTTTAACAATAAGAATAGTAGTGCAAGAATAACTAGTAATAAGCCACCACCTACAAAATATAGCCATGTTGGGATTCCGCTTTGCTGTTGATTAACGGCTACTTTCTGTTCTTGGAATGGCTGTACGGAGACTACAATTTTGTCTGCAACCTGATTATCAGTTAACTCAGCACCTTGTTCATCCTTTGAAATTGACGTACGAACAATCGTGCTTAAAACTTGCTGAATGTCATCCTCTAAATTCTCTGCTAGTTCACCTTCACCGTTTGCATTAGAAGGGTCAATCATTACTTGGATTCCTAAGTCACGAACTTTATAAGGACTCTCTACAATTTCTTTACGAATTCTATTTACTTCGTTGTTGATTCGTTCTTCTGCCTTTTCATAGTCTCCACTGTCGGTACTTCCACTTTCTACATAGTTGGTTGTATCTTCTTCACCGGTCCCTGCAACCCCACCATCTTCAGGTTTCTTTCCCGTAAACGTTTCATTGATTCGCTCCACGCTTACTGCGATTCCTTCCATGTTTTCTTTATCTACAGGTTCCACTAAATTTTCTTCTCGATTTTCCTGTGTAAAGTCAACATCAGCTGTAACTGAAACCATTACTTTGTCTTGTCCAACTAATCTACCTAACATTTGTTGAACTTGGCGCTGAACATCACGTTCAATTTCCTTTTTAATACCATGCTGAGTAGCAAAACTAGATGAATTAGACATTTCGTCACTGCTCTTCAAGTCAAAATATTCAAAGTTTTGATTCATAATTACGATATTATCAGTAGGTAAATTTGGAACACTTTTTGAAACCAAATGATAGAGAGATTTTATTTGTCCTTCATCAAATTTGTAGCCTGGCTGTGTATTTAAAACAATTGATGCTGAAGCTTCTCCTTGCTGATCCTTCACCCAAACACTTTCTTCTGGCAAGGTAATCATCACGTTCGCATTATTGACACCTTGGATATTTTTCATCAGATTAGCTATTTCGGTTTGCATAGCTTCCAATTTAACAACGTTAAACTCATTGTCCGTCATACCAAATCCAGCATTTTGCCCAAAGAAAGAATAATCAATGCTCCCACTGTCTGGTATACCTTGTGCAGCAAGATCCACCTTTAATGAGTCAACATGTTGTTCCGGTACTGAAATAACCGTTCCATTTTCTGAGATTTCAGAAGGTATTTTTCTTGTATCCAGCTCCGCTTTAATTTGACCCGTTTCCTGTACAGATAAATTGCTGTAAAGGGGAACAAACTTCTCATTGGTTGCTACTAAAGAAATAGCAATAAGGGCAATTAGCAGCGCCAAGGGGCCGCCGATGATCAAACCTTTTTGAACCTTAGTGCGCTTTGACCAGAACGCACCTATTTGATTTTTATAGAGTGCTAGTTTTTCATTCATTACAATCCTCCGGCTATTGCTTGTTTTCTATCTAGGGATGAAATAACCGCTTTTTAGCTAAAACCGTTTACTACATTTGCATACGCATCATTTCTTGATATGCTTCAACAGCTTTATTACGTATTTCAATTGTCGTCTGCATCGCAATACTGGCTTTTTGTGATACAATCATGACATTATGTAAATCAATTTTTTCTCCACGAGCTAACTTTTCTGTGGCTAGATCTGATGCCTTTTGTGCGTTGTTTACTTGGTTTAACGACTCCTTTAAAAAAGTTGAAAATTGACCGTGAGCTTCTTTAACGGTTCCTGTGTTCGATATTTTCTCAGTTAGTACAGGCATTTGATGTTGAATCCCTTGAATCATACTGCTTCACCTTACTTTCCTATTTCCAATGCTTTCAATAATAAATTTTTATTTGCGTTTAACACCGTAATATTTGCTTCATAGGATCTTGTTGCACCAATTAAATCTGTCATCTCTTTTAATGGATCCACATTGGGAAGCTGAACATACCCATCTTCATTTGCGTCAGGATGCGTTGGGTTATACACAAGCTTAAAAGGAGATTGATCTTCTGTTATGGACTTAACTTTCACACCGCCCGCTGACCCTTTACTCATTTCATTTTGTAGCAACGAAGAAAAACTTGGACCACCGTTTGATTGGAGCGAAACCACTTTTCTGCGATACGGCTGCCATTCTCCATTTACAAGTTCACTTCTTGTTGTTTCGGCATTCGCCATATTAGAAGAAATAACATCCATTCGTAGTCGATTAGCAGTTAAAGCTGACCCAGATATGCTGAGATTTTGAAATATTGACACCTCTACTTACCTCCTCTAATGACAGTTTGTAGAGAATTAAATTTACCGTTAAGTCGATCAATTAATGCTTCATAGTAAATTTGATTTTCTGCCATTGTCGTCATTTCTTTATCTAAATCAACCCCATTGCCGTTTTCTTGGTATGTATGACTTGTTCTTGAAATAACAGCTGCTTGTTCGGATGATTTTGAGAATTCAATATGTTTTTCGTTCGTACGGTATGCTTTCAATGAATATTGAAGCTCTGATTGAAATTGATTCTTCCGAGATACATCTTTAGCCTTATAGTTTGGCGTATCTACATTTGCAATGTTTTGAGAAATTGTTTGCTGCTTAAGCGTTGAATAATTCAGACCTTGCTCTAATGACTGAATTGTTCCTGAAAATAAACTCATATAGGACACCTACTTACCGCGTTTAATTTTCTGACAAATTTCGACTTTTCTACCATAAAGCCTATTGTAAAAAAAAGTATGCTTCTTGTCTATACCTAATAAGCAACTTTTGTACTACATTACTAAAATTTATCGTTGAATTTACAAATCTATTTTAACACCTTCAAAATAAATCCGGGCGCTTTTTTCGACAAAATACACTAAATATAATTAATAAGTCTCTAATAAATGACATTAAAAGTAATTTAATTAATTCTTAAACACTAAAATAATCAAAGTTAATCTTTTTTTGTATAGTCTTAAAGAATTATATTTATTCAAATTAACTAGTTCTTTATGGACTATTTATATTTTAATTAAAAATGGTAATAGTTCTATTAACTCGCATTTTATATAAAAGAGGTACTTTTTTAGGATGGCGATCTTAACAAAAAAAAGAGACCTTTGACTGCTAATCAAAGATCTCTTTTTTCTAACGATTAGTTTGATTTTAATTTTGCTAATTCAACAAGAAACTTGCTGTTTAATACTTTAATGTACGTTCCTTTCATTCCTAAAGAACGCGACTCAATTACACCCGCACTTTCAAGCTTACGAAGTGCATTTACAATTACAGAGCGTGTAATCCCTACACGGTCAGCAATTTTGCTTGCTACTAATAAACCTTCATTACCGTTTAGCTCTTCAAAGATATGCTCGATTGCTTCTAATTCACTGTACGATAGTGAACTAATTGCCATTTGAACAACCGCTTTGCTACGCGCTTCTTCTTCAATCTCTTCTGCTTTCTCACGAAGAATCTCCATACCGACTACAGTTGCACCATATTCAGCTAGAATTAAATCATCATCTGCAAAGTTACGATCTAAACGAGCTAATACTAGCGTACCTAATCTTTCCCCTCCACCGATGATTGGAACGATTGTTGTTAAACCAGCTTCAAAAAGCTCTTTGTTTTCAACAGGGAACGCTGTGTATTCACTATTAATATCTAAGTTTGAAGATGTTTCAGAAATGTTGAATAAGTTTTGTGTATACTCTTCTGGGAATTGACGCGCTTCTAACATGCCTTTCATGCGGTCATTTTCAATCTGTTGCTTAACTGCGATTCCTAATAACTTACCGCGACGACTAACAACAAATACATTCGATTCAATAACTTCACATAAAGTTTCAGCCATTTCTTTAAAGTTTACGGGCTTACCCGCAGCCTTTTGTAACATCGCATTAATCTTTCTAGTTTTTCCTAATAAATCCATTATCTTTGTTCCTCCTGAAATCTCTATTCTATACCTATAAAATAAATTGACTTAAATCTTTATTTTTTGCAATCTTCTCTAACTTACTTTCCACGTATTGAGGAGTAATAACAATCTTTTCTAACGTAACTTCTGGCGCTTCAAATGATAGGTCTTCAAGCAGTCTTTCCAGAATAGTATGAAGTCTTCTTGCCCCAATGTTATCCGTGTCTTGGTTAACTTGAAAGGCAATTTCTGCAATCTTACGTATAGCATCGTCAGAAAATTCAATTTGTATACCTTCAGTTTCCAATAATGCTACATATTGTTTTAATAGTGCATTATCTGGTTCAACTAAAATACTCATAAAATCTTCTACCGTTAGTTTTGTCAACTCAACACGAATTGGAAAACGCCCTTGTAATTCCGGAATTAAATCCGAAGGCTTGGAAACATGGAACGCTCCTGCAGCAATAAATAAAACATGATCTGTCTTAATTGCTCCATACTTTGTTACAATTGTAGAACCTTCTACAATTGGTAGAATATCACGTTGTACACCTTCACGTGATACATCCGCTGAAGATGAGTTACCGCTCTTTTGAGCAATTTTGTCAATTTCATCAATAAAGACAATTCCATACTGTTCTGCACGATGAATTGCTTCTTGCGTTACTTCATCCATATCAATTAGCTTTTGAGCTTCTTCGTTTGTTAACACTTTACGAGCTTCTCTCACCGTAAGTTTACGCTTTTTCTGTTTCTTTGGCATAAAGTTACTTAAAGCATCTTGCATATTCATCCCCATCTGTTCCATACCCGAACCTTGCAGCATATCAAACATAGAAGGCTGTTGTTCTTCTACCTCAATTGTTACATAATGATCCTCAAGTTCTCCAAGGGCTAACTGATGGGCAATTTGTTTGCGCTTTGTTTCAACATTTACTTCTTCTTCTTGTTCTGCTTGAGTATCGGCTTGCTGTGAATTATTGGAGAAAATCATTTCAAATGGATTCTTAAATGTCTGCTGCTTTTTCTTGCTTGGAACTAAAAGCTCAACAAGACGCCTATTGGCATTTCTTTGAGCACTGTCGGATACAGAAACCATTTTTTCTTCCTTCACTAAACGAACGGATGTCTCAACTAAATCACGAATCATCGATTCTACATCACGACCAACGTAGCCAACCTCTGTAAACTTTGTTGCTTCTACCTTAACGAAAGGTGCACCAACAAGCTTTGCAAGCCTGCGCGCAATTTCTGTTTTACCAACACCAGTTGGCCCAATCATTAAAATATTTTTGGGAACGACTTCGTCTTTCAAAGCTTCGTTTAATAAACTACGTCGATAGCGATTCCTTAGCGCAACCGCAACCGCTTTTTTTGCACTTGTTTGGCCAACAATATACTGATCAAGCTTTTCAACAATTTGTCGAGGCGTTAAATGAGAATTCATAGAAAATCCCCTTTCCTACAGTTCTTCTACAATAATTTGATTATTCGTATACACACAAATCTCACTTGCAACATCCAAAGCAGCTTTTGCAATTTCTTTTGCAGTTAAATGTTCTCCAGCATGCTGTTTTAATGCACGACCAGCCGATAATGCATAATTCCCACCAGAACCGATAGCTAAAATCCCATCATCAGGCTCAATGACCTCACCTGTTCCCGAAACCAATAGTAAGCTATCTCTGTTCATCACAATCAGCATAGCTTCTAGTTTGCGTAAAACTTTATCACTTCGCCATTGTTTTGCTAATTCAACTGATGCGCGCTGTAAATTGCCGTTATACTCTTCTAATTTACTCTCAAACATTTCAAACAGTGTGAACGCATCAGCAACTGAACCTGCAAATCCAGCCAAAACCTGTCCTTGAAATAAGCGACGTACTTTTTTAGCTGTATGTTTCATCACAACAGCATTTCCAAACGTCACTTGCCCATCACCTGACATAGCACATTGACCATTATGTTGAACGGCAAAAATCGTTGTAGCATGAAATGTAGACATAATAACTAACTCCTCCTTCTATGCACGAGGATGATGATTCATATATACTGTTTTTAACCGATCCTTCGTTACATGCGTATATATTTGAGTTGTGGATAAATTTTCATGACCAAGTAGCTCTTGAACCGTACGTAAGTCGGCTCCTTCATTTAATAAATGCGTAGCAAAAGTATGACGTAAAACGTGAGGACTAATATGTATGTTCTCTGCCGTTTTATTCATGAGTTTTTCAATAACTAAGCGAACACCTCTATCCGTCAATGTTGTTCCGCGATTATTTAAAAAGAGCGCATTCGTATTGGTAGCGCTTTTGCTTTTCAACTGCACTCGCCCATTCTGTATATATGTATGAAGAGAGTCTTTTGCATATTTACCAAATGGAACGTAACGCTGTTTTTTTCCTTTTCCATGCACAAGAAGCGTTTGAAGTGAAAAGTCAATATCACTAAGCTGAATGGCTGCGCATTCGCTCACACGAATTCCCGTAGCATACATTAATTCAAGGAGCGCTTGATTACGCTGGCCAAGCGGCGTAGTAAGATCATTTAACTCAAACAGTTTCATCAGCTCTTCCGCATAAAGAAAGCGTGGCGTATACTGATCTTTTTTCGGCAATGAAACAAGCGCAAACGGATTTTCAACCACTATTTGTTCACGATACAAATATCGATAAAAACTTCGTAAACATGAAATCTTTCTCGACATTGATTTTTTTGAATATGACTTTTCATATAACCTTGTTAAAAACAGTCTTGCATCTGCATATGTAACATCTTGTAAATTTTGTATTTGTTCTGCTTCTAAAAAAGAGATGAATGACTCAATATCTTTTTCATAGCAATCAACTGTATATTGTGAATAGTTCTTTTCAATTTGTAAATATTCTAGGAAGGAATTTAAAGAAACTTTAACAAATTCCACTCATATCACCTCACAAGGGCTACTAAATATTATCACAATTCAGTAGCCCTTGCAAACAATTTCGTTATTTTGTTGTAAAATTCTGAATAGTTTCTAATGCTCTTGTAGCGAGCGCTTCATTTCGCTCTTTTTTGTTTTTAATACGGACTTCTAGCTCTTTAAACAAGCCAAAGTTTGCGTTCATCGGCTGGAAATTTTTAGCGTTTGTATGCGTGATATAGTGAGCCATACTTCCAATTGCTGTTTCTTGAGGTAGGACAACTAACTCTTCTCCTAAAACGTAACGGGCTGCATTCATTCCAGCCATTAGACCGCTAGCAGCAGATTCAACATAGCCTTCTACTCCCGTCATCTGACCAGCAAAGAACAAGTCTTCACGTTCGCGATATTGATAAGTTGGGCGAAGTAGTTTCGGAGAGTTAATGAACGTATTGCGGTGCATTACTCCATAGCGAACTACTTCAGCATTTTCAAGGCCAGGAATTAAGCTTAATACCTCTTTTTGAGCTCCCCACTTTAAGTGCGTTTGGAAACCAACGATATTATAAAGCGTTCCTGCTGCATCGTCTTGGCGTAATTGTACAACAGCGTAAGGTCGTTTACCGGTTTTGGGATCTTCTAACCCTACAGGCTTAAGTGGTCCAAACAACATCGTTTTTTCTCCACGCGCTGCCATTACTTCAATTGGCATACAACCTTCAAAGTAGATTTCCTTTTCGAACTCTTTTAAAGGTACCACTTCAGCATCAATTAATGCTTGGTGAAACTTCGTAAACTCTTCTTTTGTCATTGGGCAGTTTAAATAAGCTGCTTCACCTTTATCATAACGTGATTTTAAATATACCTTGTCCATATCAATGCTGTCTTTTTCAATGATTGGAGCCGCCGCGTCATAAAAATAAAGATAGTCTTCACCTGTTAAAGTACGTAGCTGTTCTGATAAATCTTTTGATGTCAATGGACCTGTTGCAATAATTGTTGGGCCTTTTGGAATTTCCGTAATTTCTTCGTGTACAACTTCGACATTCGGGTGGTTTTTTACACTTTCCGTTACGCGCGCTGCAAACTCATGACGATCTACAGCTAAAGCGCCACCTGCCGGAACTGCGCACGCATCTGCTGATTCAATAATAATTGAGTCTAGCTTACGCATCTCTTCTTTTAATACTCCAACTGCATTTGTTAAAGTATTGGCACGAAGTGAGTTACTACATACTAATTCAGCAAATTTATCTGTATGATGCGCTGGTGTCTGCTTTACTGGACGCATTTCATAAAGTCTTACTTTTAATCCTCTTTTCGCAATTTGCCAAGCGGCCTCGCTTCCAGCAAGACCAGCACCAATTACGTTAATTACTTGTTCTGTCATGTTCAATCCTCCAACTAAAATATCAAACAAAGAAGTATTATAACATACCTTTTTTCTGTTTGTTTAATCGTTTATCTCCACTCGCTGCTACTTTTTTCTCAAAAAAATACGACGCCATGTAAATGAGTCGCTAAGAACGTTTCCATTTTAGCACACTACCTCATGTCGTCGCACTTATATCCTTCATAATAATCAATCATTCATCGTTACAATTTATTCTAAATAACTAACCGCGCTTCTTATTGTTGCGTTTCTTCCTTATAATCACAGCTTGTGCAAACTACTTGCGTTCCTTTTTTCTGCTTTTTCTCTACAAGTAAGCTCTCACACTTTGGACACTTTCTAGCAATTGGCTTATCCCAAGAAATGAATTCACAGCTTGGAAAACGATCACAGCCATAGAAAGTACGTTTTTTCTTGGACTTACGTTCTACAATGTTCCCTTCTTCACACGTCGGGCACTTTACGCCAATTTCTTTGACAATTGGCTTTGTATTACGACATTCTGGAAAGTTTGAACATGCCATGAACTTTCCATAGCGCCCCATTTTAAATACCATTGGTGATCCACAAGCTTCACAGTCTTCTCCAGCAGGTTCGTCTTTGATCTCTACTTCACGCATTTCTTTTTCTGCTTTTTCAAGCCTCTTTTCAAAATCGCGATAAAATTCGTCAATAACCTTAACCCACTGTACGCTTCCTTCTTCCACCTTATCAAGGTCCGTTTCCATTTTAGCTGTGAATTCAACATCTAAAATTTCAGGGAAAAATTCTAAAATAAGTTCTAGCACAATCCCACCAAGTTCCGTTGGTACAAAGCGCTTGTTCTCTAAAGCAACATATCCGCGTTTTTGAATCGTATCAAGCGTTGGTGCATAGGTGGATGGTCTTCCTATCCCTAATTCTTCAAGCGTTTTAACTAATCTCGCTTCCGTATAACGCGGTGGTGGCTGTGTGTAATGCTGCTTTGGCTCAATATCTTTTGAATAAGCTGTTTCCCCTTCTTCTAAGTTTGGAAGCTGCTTTTCTTTTTCTTCGACTTGGTCATCGCTACCTTCTACATATAGCTTCATAAACCCAGGAAACTTCACTTTTGACCCATTTGCTCGAAACGTTACGTCACTATTTTTTAAATCAACAGCCATTGTATCCATTACGGCCGAAGACATTTGGCTTGCTAAGAAGCGTTCCCAAACAAGCTTGTATAAACGAAACTGATCTCTTGATAAAAATTCCTTCACATCTGCAGGTTTACGCATTGCCGAAGTAGGACGAATTGCTTCGTGAGCATCTTGTGAGTTGGCTTGCTTCTTTTCTTTTTTCTTTTCTTGTGCTAAATAGTCATTGCCATATGCGTTTAAAATGTACTCTTTTGCTTCTTCTTGCGCTGTTTCAGAGATACGGGTTGAATCGGTACGCATGTACGTAATTAAACCAACGGTTCCTTCTTTCCCTAAATCAATACCTTCGTATAGCTGCTGAGCAATCATCATTGTTTTCTTTGCTCTAAAATTCAGCTTTCGTGCTGCTTCTTGTTGAAGAGAAGAAGTTGTAAAGGAAGGAGCTGGATTTCGTTTTCTTTCTTTTTTTGTTACTTTTGAAATCTTAAACTCGTTACCTTCTATCGTTTGAAGAATGGCTTTTACTTCTTCTTCATTGGAAAGGTTTGCTTTCTTCCCTTTGTACTCAATTAGCGATCCTTCAAACTGATCGTTATCTTTTTGGAAAGTTGCTTGTACCGTCCAATACTCTTCCGGCTCAAAGTCCGTAATTTCTTTTTCACGATCAATGATTAAGCGTACTGCAATCGATTGAACACGTCCAGCGCTTAATCCTTTTTTCACTTTCTTCCATAGTAATGGACTAATGTTATATCCCACTAATCGGTCCAAAATACGTCTTGCTTGCTGCGCATCAACTAAATCCATATTGATTGCACGTGGATGTTTAAAAGACTCTTTAATTGCATCTTTTGTAATTTCATTAAATACAACGCGACAGTCTGATGCAATATCTACATCTAGGCTATGAGCCAAGTGCCATGCAATGGCTTCACCTTCACGATCTGGATCGGCTGCTAGATAAATCTTTTTCGCTTTTTTAGCTGCTGTTTTTAAATCTTTCAGTACCGGTCCCTTACCACGAATGGTAATATACTTTGGATCATAGTTATGTTCAGTATCAATGCCCATTTGACTTTTGGGTAAATCACGAACATGTCCCATCGATGCTTTCACTTTATATTTTTTTCCTAAATAGCGTTCAATTGTTTTGGCCTTAGCAGGCGATTCTACAATTACTAGGTAGTCAGACATCTATTTGCTCCTCCTCAAGAGGTAAAATAAAACCTTCATTATTATTAATTAATCTTTTTTTTATCATATTGTATCAAATACTTTTCTCTAAATTTCGTTATGTTTCAGTAATACTCTTTCATCTTACAAATCATACATCTTTCCAAATAAAAAATTACCTATGACTTTGGAATCGATGTAATTCATTTATTATATCTGTAGGGTTCTGTACAAGCTTCGCACCCATTTGAATCAGTTTGTTTACTCCTTTTGAAGCATCATCTGTAATAGGGCCAGGTATAGCAAATACTTCCCTTCCTTGTTGAAGTGCTTGATCAGCTGTAATAAATGAACCACTTCGCTCTTTAGCTTGAACCACAACTGTACCACTTGTCAAGCCACTAATAATTCGATTCCGCTTTGGAAAGTGCCACTTGGCTGGTTTAGTCGGTGGCGGATACTCTGACACCAATAAATGGTTATGAGCAATTTCATTTGCTAATGGAAGATTATGCTTTGGATAGATATTATAAAAGCCACTTCCTAAAACTGCAATAGTTTTTGCTTGTTTAGCAATGGCTAGCTGATGAGCAGCTGTGTCAATACCCAAAGCTAATCCGCTTACAATTACAAATTGATTATGAAGCAACGGAGCTAAAACCGATTGTATAGCATCATATCCATACTGAGTAGGCTGTCTTGTTCCAACCACGCTTAAACAATCTTTATACTGAAATAATGAAAAATCTCCTTTACAGAACAAAACCCAAGGTGGATCATAGATATTTTTTAATAAATGGGGGTATTCATCATCAATAATTGTTATACAGTAAATACTTTGCTCTTCATATTTATTTAGAATATCTTGTATTGGAATAGTTTGCAAATATTTTTTCACTTGACATGCTCGATTGAATGGAACCTGAAGGATTTGCTGAAGGTCATTCGGAGAATAATTGTACAGATGTTGAAGAGAAGAATCATACTGAAGAAACGAAAAGATTTGCTTCCAAGTCAATAGCTGACAATGCGATAAGTGAATTATTTTTTTGCGCAACTCATCCATATCATCGACTCCTTTTATGGCATAGAAAATAGTCCTCAGCAAGGAGGACCATTTTTATGCTTTAATGAGTTTTACATTTTTCTAATAAACCTTGTTCTTTTAACACACTAATTAATGTCTCACCCATTACAGACGGCGTTTCAGCGACTTTGATACCGCATTCATTCATTGTTTTGATCTTTTCAGCAGCCGTTCCTTTTCCACCAGAAATAATGGCACCAGCATGGCCCATACGTTTCCCTGGAGGTGCTGTTTGCCCACCAATAAACCCTACAACAGGTTTTGTCATGTTTGCTTTAATCCATTCTGCAGCTTCTTCTTCCGCTGTACCACCAATTTCACCAATCATAATAACAGCATACGTCTCTTCGTCTTCATTGAAGGCTTTTAGAACATCAATAAAGTTTGTACCATTAACCGGGTCTCCACCGATACCAACAGCTGTTGATTGACCAATTCCTGCTTCAGAAAGTTGATGTACTGCTTCGTATGTTAACGTACCAGAGCGTGATACGACACCAACATGACCTTTTTTGTGAATATATCCTGGCATAATACCAATTTTACATTCTTCTGGCGTAATAACACCTGGGCAGTTTGGTCCTACAAGTCTAGTCTTTTTGCCTTCCATATAGCGCTTTACTTTTACCATATCTAATACAGGAATACCTTCTGTGATACAAATAACAAGATCTAACTCTGCATCAACTGCTTCAATAATTGAATCAGCCGCGAACGCAGGTGGCACGTAAACAACAGAAGCTGTAGCACCTGTTTTTTCTTTGGCTTCTAATACCGTATTAAAAACGGGAACGCCTTCAACTTCCATACCACCTTTACCTGGCGTTACACCACCGACGATTTGTGTGCCGTACTCTAACATCTGCGTTGTATGGAAAAGACCTACTCCGCCTGTTATACCTTGTACAATTACTTTTGTGTCCTTATTAATAAATACGCTCATTCCTATCCCCCAGCCTTTCTATTTCACTAGTGAAACGATTTTTTGTGCGCCGTCTGCCATTGACTCAGCTGCTGTGATATTCAGCCCTGATTCTTGAAGAATCTTCTTACCTAGCTCTACGTTTGTTCCTTCTAAACGCACAACTAATGGTAAGCTTAAGCCAACTTGTTTTGTCGCTTCTACAACACCAGTTGCAATTACATCACACTTCATAATTCCACCAAAGATGTTAACAAAAATCCCTTTTACATTTTGGTCAGATAGAATAATTTTGAACGCTTCTGTTACTTTCTCAGCTGTAGCGCCGCCCCCAACATCAAGGAAGTTAGCCGGGTCTCCGCCATAGTGCTTAATGATGTCCATTGTGGCCATAGCAAGTCCAGCACCGTTTACCATACAACCGATGTTTCCATCTAATGAAATATAGCTTAGGTCATATTTAGACGCTTCAATTTCTTTCGCATCTTCTTCATCTAAATCGCGATACTCTAAAATATCTTTTTGACGATATAGTGCATTTGAGTCGAAGTTTAGCTTCGCATCAAGTGCCATTACGTTTCCATCGCCTGTTACAACAAGTGGGTTGATTTCAGCGATTGAACAATCTTTTTCAACAAATACAGTATATAAACCAGCCATAAATTTAACTGCCTTACCTACTAATTCTTTTGGAATATTAATATTAAACGCGAGTCGACGCGCTTGGAAACCTTGTAGACCAATTGCTGGATCAATGTATTCTTTGAAGATTTTTTCAGGAGTTGCTTCCGCTACCTCTTCAATCTCCGTACCACCTTCTTCAGAACCCATTAATACAACTTGAGAAGTAGCGCGATCTAATACTAAACCAATGTAGTATTCTTTCTTAATATCGCAACCTTCTTCAATAAGTAAACGCTTTACTTCTTTCCCCTCTGGACCTGTTTGATGCGTAACGAGCGTTTTACCTAAAATATCTTGTGCATATGTACGAACTTCATCTAAGCTTTTCGCTACTTTTACACCACCCGCTTTTCCACGTCCCCCAGCATGGATTTGCGCTTTAACAACTGAAACTTGAGATCCAAGTTCTTTAGCAGCTTCAACCGCTTCTTCTACACTATATGCTACTTTACCATTAGGTACTGCTACTCCATATTTTCTTAGGAGTTCTTTCCCTTGATACTCATGGATATTCATTTCCCATCCTCCTAACGTAATCAACCAATAAAATAGACTGCGCTTTCATTGTATAAAAATAATTGTCTAGTTGTCTACTATTCAATTAAAAAATATTAAAATAATTGGAAAATTATTTTTTCTTTATCTCTTGGTCCAGCTGATAAACAAACGCAAAAACCTCTGCCACCACTTCATAAAGCTCGCTTGGAATCTTTTCATGAATAGTTAGCGTGCTTACTAGCTCGGTTAAAGAAGCATCTTTTTGAACAGGAACGTTATGCTCCTGTGCCTGTTCAATGATACGCTTTGCAACTTCTCCACTTCCTTTGGCAACGATCCTAGGCGCCTCATCTCTTTCTTGATTATACGTTAGCGCAACCGCCTTTTGTTTTCTATCATTTATGCTCATATCAAAAAGTCAACTCCTCCTCTATACGAATAAGACGATGTAGACATTTTCTTTTCAATTGAACTTTCTTGTTTCAAAGGACGATAACTAACTCCTGATAGCTGGTAATCCAACTCTTCCAGCTTTTTTACTAAGCTTTTTGTAAACTTTTCACCGCTCTCTTTCAACAGGTCGGCATATTGATTTATTATCTGCAAAGTAATGATTCGATTTTGGATATTTACACTAATGACAACGTCTTGTAACGCTTCAAGGTTCACATAAAACAAAATATGACAATAATTAGGATTAACCCCTTGGTTTTCTTGTCTTTGACCACTCCATTGTATAGAAACATCTCTCCACTGTTTGCCAACTAACAGTGGAACTTCCATGTAGAAGTTAGACAGTGGACCATTGGCCTGTGATAGAAGTTGAAAACCAGTTATTCGAGATATAAGCAGCTCCATCTTCTCTCGAATACCTGCATCGTCGACCGATTTGACTTCTGAAGCTAAAAGGTTCAGAAGTGCTCCTCCACCTTCTTGTGATAATCCAAACGCGTGAAAGAAAGCTGTTAAGCGCTGTACTCCCATTAGTTGTTTGATTACCTCGCTATTAGAGTACTGGTCAATTGCTTTCCATGCGTTCGAGAATGCTTCATACTCCCCAGCCTGTTCGTACACTTCTTGTGATAGCTGACGCACCATGTCAAAACCTTCACGAAAAGATTCTTGCACCTTGGCTAAGAACACAGCTTTCACTTCGCTTTGCTGTAAGGTAAATAAGCGTGAGGCTACACTTAATACGTCTTCTTCCCTTTTACTCTTAGGAAACAAATTCAAATGTTGCAGCATTTGATAGGCTTTTTCGTTATGATTCGTCGCTTGTAACCAATTCACGAATGTTTTTTTAAAAGGTTCATTTTGAGCACCGCTAGACTGAAAAAAGATTGAATCAATTACCTTTCCAAGCCCTGAGTTTGGATTATATTCTTTAATCGCTTGTAACTCTTTTGAAAAAGAGCTGCTTCCCATAACATTTTTCAATGCATCGAACACTTCTTTAGACAAGGGAAGACGCAGCTTTAACATATAGGTTAGAATTTCCTTCGTTTGTTCTGTCAAGCTCTCTTTTGCAAGAATATTACCGAGGCTATTTACCTTTTCTTTAGTAAGCGCATGTCCTTGTTCTACAAGATTAGACAACCACTTTTTGCTCTCTTTATTCACTTCAATTCTCAGTTCTTGCACTAATGATTCAACTAATTCAGAACCTTGTTTGATGGGAGAAATCATTTTTAAGTGCGGCAATTCTCCTTCTGTCGAAGTAACTTGAAACCAGTAGTTTTGTCTAACTATTAATGGGGCTTCCAATTTTCCTACCATTGTCATTCCGTTGAGCTTTAAAAGTGCTGTTTGTTTCGGAAAAAGTTTGAGCACCCGTCCAAGAACATGATCGCCAGCAGTAAGTGTAAACGACCTGGTACTATGACTAGATGCTGAGAAAAGCTGTTGAAAACCTGAAATTTTCATCATTCTTCCCCCTCTTTACCACTTATATTTTCTCTTTAATAGGTGCAAAAGAACGGCGATGCTCCTTTAAAATTCCATAGGTATCAATTGCCTCTAAGTGTTGCTTTGTACCATATCCCATATGCTTTTCAAATCCATATTCGGGATAAATTAAAGCTAGTTCCTTCATCATTCGGTCTCTTGTCACTTTTGCAACCACAGAGCTTGCTGCAATAGAAATGCTTGTGGCATCACCTTTAATGATAGACTCCTGCGGAATATTAAGCGGCAACTCCATAGCATCTATTAATAAGGCTTGAGGCTCAATAGATAATCCCTCGATTGCTTCTAACATGGCTTTTTTCGTTGCTTGATAGATATTTAATTTATCAATAGTTGCTGCATCTACAATTCCAACACCAACTGCTACTGCTTGCTGACAAATCTGTTCGTAAAACTCTTCTCTCTTGGCTTCTGATAACTTTTTAGAATCTGTTAATCCAGGTAAAAAGAAGTCCCTAGACAAAATAACTGCGGCGGCAACTACCGGTCCTGCTAAAGGTCCTCTCCCTACTTCATCAACTCCTGCAATAAACTGTAAGCCTTGGTCATACAGTTTGTTTTCATATGCTAACATTTGATAGAATTGCTCTTTTAAGCTCTCAGAGGCTTGTATTTGTTTCTTTCTTTGTACAACAGCTTGTTGTACACCCTTGCGCTCATCTTGCTCATACTGCGCAAATAAGGGATCCTGAAGGTTGTCGATTGCTTGCAACGCCTGCTTAATGTCATTAATGTTTAGTTTCATCTTTTCCTCTCTCCTTACTATCCTTCTATATCGACTGTTCTGTTATTATTTTCAATCAATAAAAAAGCCGCCTTTACCTTACATAGGTAAAAAGCGACCTTAACTTTTTTTACAGCCTATTCTTCTGACGAAAGCTCAGCTGGATCATCAAACGTTAGCATTCCTAGCTTATCCGTTCGAATCTCTCTCAGCACCAGTTCGGCTGTTTTATCATAATCAACCATTCCACCGCTCATAATACAACCTCTTTTTTTGGCAATCGCATCAAAAAGCTCAACAATATCCTCTGGTATCTCCTCAAGACCATAACGCTCTTTAAGATTAACGGGATAATAGCGAGAAAGGAAGCGAAGTGCAT
The DNA here is from genome assembly GCF_001457055.1 of Priestia veravalensis. Taxonomy (NCBI): domain Bacteria; kingdom Bacillati; phylum Bacillota; class Bacilli; order Caryophanales; family Bacillaceae; genus Priestia; species Priestia veravalensis. The sequence goes on from NZ_KQ758627.1 coordinate 166,687, forward strand.
AAACACAAATGTCCTGCATGTTAACGATTGTATCTTTAATTGCACCTGTTGTCGCTAATTTATAGCCTACCGTTTGATCTTCAAACTTCGGCCAAAGAATTCCTGGCGTATCTAAAAGCTCTAGCTCACTTCCCACTTTAATCCATTGCTGTGCTTGAGTCACACCAGGACGATCTCCTGTTTTGGCAATCTTTTTGCTTGCTAAGCGGTTGATAAGCGTAGACTTTCCTACGTTGGGAATTCCAACAATCATCGCTCGAATCGCACGAGGTTTTTTAATTCCTTTTGCTTTCATTCTCTCAAATTTTTCATGGAGAATTTCTTTTGATAAAGAGACAATTTGTTTCATCCCTTTTCCTGCCTGTGCATCAATCGCTAACGCTTGTACACCCTGTTCACGATAGTAACGCAACCATTCTTCTGTCATGCGCGGATCCGCTTTATCTGTTTTATTTAATAAGACAATGCGAGGCTTATTTACAATAATCTCATCAATCATTGGATTTCTTGATGATTGTGGAATACGAGCGTCTACTAGCTCATATACAATATCAATTAATTTTAGTTTTTCCGTAACTTGACGTCTCGCTTTCGCCATATGTCCCGGAAACCATTGTATTGTCATGTTCTACTCACCTTTTATCAATTACTACATTTTTTAATTAGATAGTCGAGCTTCAGATAGCGGCCAGTAAACTAAGCTTGTCTTTCCAAGTACTTGATCCATACTTACAAACCCAATTTGTCTACTATCCTTACTGTAGCGACGATTATCTCCCATTACAAACAAATGGCCTTCAGGTACTTCTCCTTCACCTGTTAAACCTTCTAGGGTAAAATCTTCTGTTAAGTTACCATCAATAACTTCTTTTTTATATTCATCAAGATATGGTTCTTCATACGGCTTTCCGTTCACATATAAAACATCATCACGATATTCAATATGATCACCCGGTAGACCAATAATTCGCTTTATGTAGTCCTTTTGTTCATCTGCATGAAAGACGATAATATCAAAACGATCAGGATCCCCAATTTTATACGAAAACTTATTTACAATCATGCGGTTCTGATCATGTAGAGTTGGCATCATTGATAATCCATCTACTACAATCGGCGCAAATAAAAAGTAGCGAATAACTACAGCTAATAAAACAGCAATAGCAATGGCTTTAATCCATTCAAAAAATTCATTTTTTCCTCGGGCCATTCTCAGTCCCCCAACCTTTATATACTACATCTTTTATTGTATCTGAAAGTCACTGAAACACCTAATAATTATAAAAAAAGATTTGAAAAAAGGAGCTTGTTTAACAAGCTCCCCTTCACGATTATCGAATTTCTTTAATACGCGCAGCTTTACCACGTAATTCACGTAGGTAATAAAGTTTCGCACGGCGTACTTTACCACGGCGCATTACTTCGATTTTTGCAATTTTTGGCGTATGAAGTGGGAATGTACGCTCTACACCTACACCGTAAGAGATCTTACGTACTGTAAATGTTTCGCTGATACCACCACCACGACGCTTGATAACAACACCTTCAAATACCTGAACACGTTCACGGCTACCCTCAACGATATTTACGTGTACACGTACAGTATCACCAGGACGGAACGTAGGAAGATCGGTTTTAAGTTGTTCTTTTGTAATTTCTTCGATTAATTTTTGCATCGCGTGTTTCAACTCCTTCCAACAGACGCTCATAACAATGCTTATAGATCATTGCAGCGGAACACCGTTATAAGTGACAAAAGCCTATCAGCTCAAGCCACAAGATTTATCTTAGCACACTCTCATGGCGTATGCAATAAGAGAAATTATTTTTCTGTATCTTTTAAAACACATTGGGAACTCTTCGTCTTATTCACTTTCTTCATTTTGCAATTCAGCTATTATTTTCTTTTGCTGTGAAGAAAGCTCAAGCTGTTCTAGCATATCTGGCCTTCTTAGCAGCGTTCGCTTGAGAGACTCTTTTTCGCGCCATGCTGCAATTTTTTGATGGTCACCGCTCATTAAGACATCAGGAACCTTAAATCCTCTGAAATCAGCAGGACGTGTATAATGTGGGTGTTCTAACAACCCTGTGCTATGCGAGTCCTTTACAGCCGAATCCTGATTCCCTAATACGCCTGGCAATAGACGTACTACGCTGTCAATTACAACCATTGCCCCTAGCTCTCCACCGGTTAACACATAATCACCAATTGAAATCTCATCAGTTACAACGTGCTCACGGATTCGCTCGTCATATCCCTCATAGTGACCACATACAAAGATTAGATGCTCTTCTTGCGCTAGCTCTTCTGCTTTTTTTTGCGTATAGCGCTCTCCTTGTGGACACAGTAAAACAACGCGTGGCTTAGAGTCTTTTGTCAGCGCATCTACCGCATCAAAAATTGGCTGAGGTGTTAATACCATCCCTGCTCCGCCGCCATACGGATAGTCATCAACATTTTGATGCTTATTCGCTGAGTATTCTCTAAAATTTACCACGTTTAACTCTACGGCTTGCTTTTCTTGCGCTTTTTTTAAAATGGATTCACCAAACACTCCTTCAAACATTGAAGGAAATAAAGACAGGACATCAATCTTCATCAGTCTAATAACCCTTCCATTACTGTAATAATAATTTCTTTATTCTCAACATCAATCTCCTGAACAACTGCGTCGATATAAGGAATTAAAATCTCTTTTCCATCTTTTCCTTTTACAACCCACACATCATTCGCACCAGGAACTAAGATTTCTTTTATCTTCCCAAGCTCTTGACCTTCTTCCGTTTTAACAATGCAGCCAATAATTTCATGAAAATAAAACTCACCGTCTTCAAGCTCAGACAATTGATCTTCCGATACTTTCACCGTGCTGTTCTTAAATTTCTCAACGTCATTTACATTTGGATACCCTTCAAATGATACAAGGTCAAAATTTTTATGCTTTCTATGCGTAGCCACAACTACCTCAACAGGTTCAGTTTGCTTTTCTTGGAACAAATAAAGTTTGTTTCCTACTTCGTAGCGTTCATCTGCAAAATCTGTGGTTGAGATAATGCGTACTTCACCTTTAATCCCATGTGTATTAACAATTTTACCTACTTTAAACCAATTATTCATTGTTCACCTCTATCGAATTTCAACGACAATGCCGTCTTTGATTACAATCTCTTTTTTTTGCTTTATATCATTCCAATTATCACCGATTTTCACTTCAAGCAACGAATCCATTTCTGATTCAACAAGCTCACTTCCTAACGCCAGGCGCTCTAGCTGTTCAATTTGAAAATCAATTACGTCTATTTTTTCAAGTCTGGATGAACGCTCTTTTTCAAACTGGGTATGAAGCAAAGATGATTGAGTTTTTTTTGTTTTCTCTATTTGTTTCAGTTGAAACTTAAGCTGCTCTAACTCTTTTTGCAGCTCGACTTTTCGCTGAGAGAAACGATTATGTAGTAACGCCTTGCTGCTTTCCGTCACAACTTGCTTCACAACAACCTTTTGAATAATTTGCATCAAACCCCTCCTCTTCATCCTACGATTCTTATTAAACCATTTCTATCCGTCATTTGAGAAGTAGTTACATAAAAAAAAGGGGGAGGTTATCCCTCTCCCTTTTTTCACTCTTGAATTTTCACATGCACTTTTTTATCTAATTGCGATGCCGCCGCAGAGACAACAGTCCGAATCGCTTTGGCAACCCGCCCTTGCTTTCCAATAATCTTTCCGATATCTTCTTTGTGAACTTCAATGAAGTACGTCACTTGATGTTCTTCACTTACTTCTTTCACTCGGACTTCATCTGGATAATCAACAAGTGGCTTAACAATCGTTTCAATTAGTGATGTCATCGCGAGTATAATTATTTTCCTAATTTAGCGTTATGGAATTTCTCCATGATGCCTTCGTTAGAGAAAAGGTTACGTACTGTATCAGATGGTTTTGCACCATTTTGTAACCATTTAAGAGCTAACTCTTCATCAATTTTAACTTCAGCTGGTTGAGCTACTGGATTGTAAGTCCCAACCACTTCGATGTAACGTCCATCACGTGGTGAACGAGAGTCTGCTGCTACGATACGATAGAAAGGAGATTTTTTAGCTCCCATACGTTTTAAACGAATTTTTACTGCCATTTTTAAAGCACCTCCGAATATGTTTCAACAAGATAATATAATATCAAAAAGATAAAATGTTTGTAAAGGTTTTTTTCTTAACAGTATAAAAAATATTTTATTCTGTTTATTTTTACAACTAAATTTAGTGACAAATTAAGAAAAGAAAGGTAATTTCATGCCCTTTTTCTTCCCTTTAGACATGTTTGTCATTTGCTTCATCATTTTCTTCATGTCTTCAAACTGCTTCAATAGTCGGTTAACCTCTTGAACCGATCGACCGCTACCTTTTGCAATGCGTTTTCGTCGACTAGCGTTAATGATTTCAGGATTTGTTTTTTCAGCTTTTGTCATGGAACGAATAATCGCTTCTACATGACTAATTTGCTTTTCATCTACCTGTAAGTTCTTGAGGCCTTTCATTTTATTAGCACCTGGAAGCATGCCAATAAGTTCATCTAACGGCCCCATTTGACGAACTTGAGCAAGCTGCTCTAAAAAGTCATCAAATGTAAACGACTGCGTACGCAGTTTCGCTTCAAGCTCTTTAGCTTTTTCTTCATCTACGTTAGCCTGCGCTTTTTCAATCAGCGTAAGAACGTCTCCCATTCCTAAGATACGAGAAGCCATACGCTCTGGATGGAATGCATCGATTGCATCCATCTTTTCACCCAAACCAACAAACTTAATCGGTGTATTGGTAACTGCACGAATTGATAAAGCCGCACCACCGCGCGTATCTCCATCTAGCTTCGTTAATACCACACCTGTTAAGCCAAGCTGTTTATTAAAGCTATCAGCTACGTTTACAGCATCCTGACCCGTCATTGCATCGACAACTAAGAAAATTTCATGAGGGTTTGTGAGCTCTTTAATTTGCTCTAACTCTTCCATTAAATTTTCATCTACATGCAAACGTCCGGCTGTATCAATTAATACATAATCATGATGCTCTTCTTTAGCATAAGCAATGGCCTGCTTTGCAATTTCAACGGGACTTACTTGATCTCCCAGTGAAAAAACAGACATACTTAACTGCTTTCCAAGCGTCTCAAGCTGTTTAATCGCCGCAGGGCGATATACATCAGCTGCTACAAGCAATGGGTTGCGGTTATGTTTCTTACGCAGTAGGTTAGCTAGCTTACCAGTAGTTGTCGTTTTACCTGCACCTTGAAGTCCTACCATCATAATAACCGTAGGAGCCTTTGGAGCCACTGCAATTTTGCTTTGTTCGCCACCCATCAGTGCTGTTAATTCTTCTTGTACAACTTTAATAACCTGTTGACCAGGCGTTAAGCTTTTTAATACGTCTTGACCTACTGCGCGCTCACTTACTCGCTTAATGAAGTCTTTTACTACTTTAAAGTTTACATCCGCCTCTAAAAGGGCTAGGCGTACCTCACGCATCATTTCCTTAACATCTGCTTCAGTTACTTTACCTTTTCCCTTTAGCTTTTGTAACGTGCTTTGCAAACGGTCAGCTAATCCTTCAAATGCCATATATGCCGCCCCCTAATCTAATTTCTCGAGCGAATCAAGAAGAGAAGAAAGCTTGTTGTTTGTTTCAAGTTCGCCTGTCAGTTCATTTTTTAGTTGTTGAACAATTGATTGACGCTCTTGAAACCGTTGAAATAACAATAGCTTTTCCTCATATTGTTCAAGCATTTGCTCTGTACGTTTTATATTATCATAAACTGCTTGACGACTCACATCAAATTCCTCTGCTATTTCACCTAGGGAATAGTCATCTAAATAATAAAGAGACATATAACTTCTTTGCTTTGGTGTAAGCAACGCTTGATAGAAGTCGTATAAAAAGTTCATTCGCGTCGTTTTTTCTAACATACGACCGCCCCCCTTGTTAAGTGAAAAGCCTTTACATGTCTTTAGTTTACAAAGAAGCAATTAGAATGTCAAGTTTTTTCCTTAACAGCAAAAACGCGACGAAGAAAGGCTTCATCGCGTTTTTAAATTAACTGTTTTGCACTTCATCTTCTACCGCATTAGCAAATAACCCATAGATGTATTGTTCCGTATCAAACGGCTGAAGGTCGTCCATCTTTTCCCCTAGCCCTACGAATTTCACTGGTAAGTTCAGTTCGTTTCGAATAGCCAACACAATACCACCTTTTGCAGTACCATCTAGCTTTGTCAGAACAATTCCCGTTACGTTTGTTGCTTCTGAGAAGATTTTAGCTTGGCTAAGAGCGTTTTGCCCAGTTGTTGCATCCAACACAAGTAGCACTTCATGTGGAGCTCCAGGCACTTCACGCTCAATTACGCGTTTTACTTTCTCTAGCTCCTTCATTAAGTTCACTTTATTTTGCAAACGACCCGCTGTATCACATAGTAAGATATCCGCTTTACGAGCTTTTGCTGACCGAATAGCGTCATACATTACAGCAGCTGGATCTGACCCAGCTGATTGCTTAATAACATCTACTCCAACGCGTTCGCCCCATACTTCAAGCTGCTCAATAGCACCTGCACGGAACGTATCGCCTGCTGCCATCAGAACGTTCTTGCCTTCTGACTTAAACTTATGAGCAATTTTACCAATTGTTGTTGTTTTCCCTACGCCATTAACACCAACAAACAGAACAACAGTAAGGCTATCTTGCTGCATATTAAGGCCTGCCAGCTGTTCCTCGCCTGACTCATAGATATCAATTAATTTTTCAGAGATGACCGCTTGAACTTCTTGAGGATCTTGAATGTTCTTTCGTTTTACTTCATCTTTTAATTCATCAATCAAATCCATAACAGTCGAAACGCCAACGTCTGCGCCGATTAGAATCTCTTCCAACTCTTCAAAAAACTCTTCATCCACTTTTCGATAGCGAGAAACTAAATCATTGACGCGTTCTGAAAACGAATCGCGCGTTTTTGAAAGTCCATCTTTAAACTTTTGAGTAACGGAGTCTGTTTGATTTGTAATCTTTTCTTTTAATCGCTTAAAAAAGCTCATGTTTTAACACCCTTTCTACTAAACATATTGCTTCGAATCTTCTAAGCGTACGGATACAAGTTTTGAAACTCCCGATTCCTGCATTGTTACGCCGTACAGCACATCTGCTTCTTCCATTGTTCCTTTACGATGCGTAATGACAATAAACTGTGTTTGCTCACTATAACTTCTTAAGTACGTAGCAAAACGGTGCACGTTCGCCTCATCTAAAGCTGCTTCTACTTCGTCTAATACACAAAACGGTACAGGACGAACCTTTAAAATGGAGAAGAGAAGAGCAATGGCTGTTAAAGACCGTTCTCCTCCAGAAAGAAGCCCTAAGTTTTGAAGTTTTTTACCTGGAGGCTGGGCAATAATGTCCACCCCAGTGTTCAACAGATCCGTCGCATCTGTTAGCTTCAGCTCTGCTTTTCCTCCACCAAATAGAGACTGGAATACATGGTTAAACTCTTCCCGAATTCGGTAGAACGTATCAGAGAAACGCTTTTTCATCTCTTCATCCATTTCATCAATAACCTGATAAAGCGTGTTTTTAGCTTCATCTAAATCATTTTTCTGGTTGCTTAAAAATTCATAGCGCTCTGCTGTTCGCTCATATTGTTCAATAGACCCTAAGTTAACCGTACCAAGCTCCTCGATACCTAACTTAATAAGCTTAATCTTTTTACGAGCTTCGTCAATTGGAATCGTTAGCTGATACGAAGCTTTTGCTGCTTCAAAGCTCGTTTGATATTCTTCATTCAGCTGATGTAAACGACTGTCTAACTCAACGTCAATTCGGTTCAGTTTTACTTCTTCGTCTTTTAACGCATTTGCAATTTGCTTATGCTGGCGATGCAACTCTTTGACAAAGCGCTCTGCATCTTCTAGCTTGTTTTGTGATTTCAAGCGCTCTGCCCGACAGTCATCCATTTTCTTCAACGTTTCTGCTTTTTCTTTAACCTTTTCTGCAGCCGCTTCTTCTAGTGAAAGCTCTCCAGAATCATTTGATGTCATCTCATTCGTTAAAAGTGCCAAGTCTTCTGTTACTTCTTCTAAGCGCTTCGTTGTTTGATTTAGCTCAAAGCAAATACGATCATATTTTTCACGCTTATTTTTAAGAGACTGTTCTTGTCCAGCCAGCTCTACTTTTACTTCGGTTAGCTTCTGGCGCACTTCCTCTCGGGAAGTTTGTTGCGTACGCTTACGATGAGTAAGCTCTTCAATAACTCCCTCTAGCTCTGAAGTCTGTTCTTTTGCTTCACCTAGCTGCTTTTCTAACACTTGAATTCGCTTGATCAAATGTTCTTGATCGCTTTTAAAGCTAACCATGTCTTGATCATACATCGCTAATCGATCGTTTACCGCTTGCTCTTCAATTTCTACTTGCTTCACATCTCGATCTAACGCTTTTTCTTGCTCTTCTAGACGCTTAACAAAAGACTGTTCTTTACCAATAGCTTGTTCCAACTCTTCAATCGTTTCTTTCTTAGCTTTCACATTTTTCTCAAGTTGAAGCGTTTTTTCTTCCATTTCCTTCAGCTTCGCAGTAATTGTTTCAAGCTCTCGCTGACGACCAAGCAATGAATTGGTTTTTTGCTTAACCGATCCACCTGTCATGGACCCGCCTGGATTCACCACGTCTCCTGTTAAAGTAACAAAGCGGTAGCGATGCTGAATCAGTCTAGCAAGCTCATTTGCTCCTTTTAAATCTTTTACAATAATAACCGTACCAAGCAAGTTCTCTGCAATACTACGATACTTCTCATCATATTTTACAAGCGAAGAAGCGACGCCCACAAACGTATCGTGAGTTTCAATTAACGAAATGGTTTGTGGCGGTATAAAACGCGAACGCACGGATGTTAATGGTAAAAATGTAGCGCGTCCGTAATGATTTTGTTTTAAAAAGCTAATTGCTTGTCGCGCACTCTGCTCATCAGACGTCACAATATGCTGAGTTGCACCACCGAGCGCAATTTCAATCGCTGTCTCATACTCTTTCGGCACGCTAACTAGTTCAGCAATAGCTCCTTCAATCCCGTGAAGCTTCTGGCTTCTCGCTTTTAAAATTTCCTTTACACCATGGAAATACCCTTCATAGTCCTCCTGCATCTCTTCAAGCATTTGCTTTCTAGACTTTGTTTGCTGGACGTATTGATAGGCTTGATACAGGGTTGACTCTTGCTTTCGATATTCCTCTCGCAGGGAATCGAGCTTTGCAAGCTGCTCTTTTAATTGACGCGTGGCATCCTGCAATTCTTGTTGAAAGTTTTGCAGTTTATCAATAAGAGCTCCTTTTTTCCGCTCTAGATCCACTCGTTGTTGAACATATTGCTCGTTTGCTTTTAAAAGCCGCGCTTCTTTTTCAGACGTTTGATGCTTTTGCTGCTCTAGAAAAGCAATCTCATTTCGAGAAGCTGTCTGTGCATTTGCCAACTCAAAATATTCGCTTTTTAACTGCTCTAACTGCTCATCCAGGTTTTCACTATACGTTGCAAACAGACGCTCTTGTTCGGCTACTTCTTCACGCGTTTTAGCAACGTCGTTTTCAAAGGCAGTTAAGTCATTCTCTTCTTTTTGCTTCGCTATCAGCAACTCTTTTTTTGTTTGAGTATACTCTTTTACAAGTCGCTCTAACTGCTCTTTATTTTGCGAAGCGTTCTTTTTACGCTCTTTTAACACTTCTTTCTTACCTTCTAGCTTTTCAACTTCTTCACTAACAAAAAGAAGGTGTTTATGTAGCGCGTCGATTTCCTCATCCGCACGCTGAATACGCACGCGTAAACAATTAATCTCTTGCTCACGCTCTCCAATGTTGGCAGAAAGCGATTGCTCCATTCGCTGATGAGATGCTATTTCTCGTTTAAGCGCTTCCCACTTACCATGAAGCTCTTCAATTTCAAAAACTGTTACTTCAATATCAATCTGTTCTAATTCTTCTTTTTTCTGCAAGTAATCTTTTGCAATGGAAGACTGTATTTTTAAAGGCTCTAACTGTCCCTCAATTTCATGTAAAATGTCAAGCACGCGATTTAAGTTTTCTTGTGTTTCAATTAACCTTAACTCAGCCTTACGTTTACGCGTTTTATACTTTAAAACGCCCGCTGCTTCTTCAAATATTTTACGACGCTCATCTGGTTTGCTGCTGAGAACTTCTTCAACTTTACCTTGACTAATAATGGAAAAAGCTTCTCTTCCCAAACCTGAGTCCATAAATAAATCCACAATATCTTTTAAACGACATGGTTGGTTGTTAATAAGAAATTCACTATCACCTGAGCGATTTACTCGCCTTGTAATGCTTACTTCATGATAATCAAGCGGTAGGAACTGATCGTCATTTTCTAGCGTAATCGTTACGTCTGCTACATTAACAGCACGCCTTGATTCACTTCCCGCAAAAATAACGTCTTCCATTTTCCCACCACGCAGTGACTTTGCAGACTGCTCGCCCATTACCCAGCGAATTGCATCTGTAATGTTACTTTTACCACTACCGTTTGGTCCAACAACTGCTGTAACCCCTGGTACAAAGTCAATTGATACTTTCTGAGCGAATGACTTAAAGCCAGTAATATCTAAACGCTTGAGGAACATATAGATTCCCCCTTTTCCTTATTTTCATAGTAAATCCCCCTTTGCAACAACCATTCGTTGCTTGGGGGGACTCGTTCCTACATCAGACTAATACTCTCTTTTACTTTGCATTCGACGCTTTTATTTTCGAGATGGCTACTTGAGCCGCTTTTTGCTCAGCTTCTTTCTTAGATCTACCAACTCCAACACCTAGCTCTTCACCATTAAGTGATACACGTGACATAAATTCACGATTATGAGCCGGGCCTTTTTCTTGTAGCACCTTGTACTCTAGCTGACCAAACCCATCTCGTTGAATAATTTCCTGTAACTGACTTTTAAAATCCATCACATGAGAAAAAGCACCCTCATTAATCTTCGGGAATACAACTTTTGTTAAAAATTGATTTACTGTTTCAATTCCTTTATCTAAATACAATGCACCAATAAATGCTTCAAATACATCCGCCAGTAAAGCTGGACGTTGACGGCCACCCGTCATTTCTTCACCTTTACCGAGCAACACTAGTTTACCAAATTCGAGCTCATTTGCGAAAGTCACAAGAGATGGCTCACACACTACGGCTGCACGTAGCTTTGTCAGTTCTCCTTCGCTCATCATTGGGTATTTTTTAAATAGAAATTGTGAGACGGTCAACTCTAACACGGCATCCCCTAAGAATTCTAAACGCTCATTATCTTCATGAGGTTTTTTACGATGCTCATTCACATACGATGAATGTGTAAAAGCTTGAAATAAGAGCTTTTCATTTTCAAACGTCACGTTGATTTCTTCTTGAAACTGTTTAAAGTTTTTTACTACTTGAGAATTATTTTTTCGGTCTCGATTCGAATAATGTTTAGGCATAAAATACCTCCGCTTACCAGCCACAATTAGTTCATAGTTTTTTCATAACATAACCCATTATAAAACGAGGTATCCTAAAAGATACATCGCATTTTGAAAAAAAAAATTATTTTTTTCAAAAATAACGCAAAAAACACAGAAAGCCCCGCTATTAAACGGGGCTTTTAATGATACAACAGAATTAAACTTGACTCTGTATGTAATTAACCGCATCTCCAACAGTTGCGATTTGTTCTGCTTGCTCATCAGAGATTTCCATGTCAAACTCATCTTCAAGCTCCATTACAAGCTCAACTACATCAAGAGAGTCAGCACCTAAATCTTCTTTGAAATTAGATTCTAATTTCACTTCGCTTTCATCTACACCAAGACGATCAACAATGATTTTTGTTACGCGCTCTAGTACTTCTGCCATTGTTCTTCACCTCCCCTCAAGTCATTATAGTAGATTTTCCTTTAAAATACTATGGCTGAATAATAAAGTTTGTCAAAACCCTTACTTTTCAATTCTTTTAAGATATTACATAACCATTCCGCCGTCAACATGGATGGTTTGTCCCGTAATATAGCGGCTTGCATCTGTAGCTAAGAATGAAACAATATTGGCAATATCTTGTGGATCACCAAAGGATGCAAGTGGAATTTGCTTTAGCATTTCAGCTTTTACTTCTTCTGGAAGCTCATCCGTCATATCAGTTGCGATAAACCCTGGTGCCACTGCATTTACTGTAATATTACGACTTGCAAGCTCTTTTGCAGATGTTTTTGTTAATCCGATAACACCAGCCTTAGCAGCTACATAGTTTGCTTGTCCTGCGTTTCCGCTAACACCCACAATAGATGAAATGTTGATGATTCGTCCATGACGTTGTTTCATCATTTGGCGAGTTGCTGCTTTCGTACATAAAAACACGCCCTTTAGGTTTGTTGATAAAACATCATCCCACTCATCTTCCTTCATTCTCATTAGCAGGTTATCTCTTGTAACACCAGCATTGTTTACTAAAATATCTAAAGAGCCAAACGTTGAAATTGCTTCTTTAATCATGCTTTGAACAGAATCTGCATCCGCTACGTTTGCTTGAATCGCAATGGCATCTGTTCCATAACCTTTAATTTCATCAACGACCTCAAGTGCTTTCGCTTCGCTACCTGCATAGTTTACAACTACTTTAGCTCCTTGCTTTCCTAATTCAAGCGCAATCGCACGTCCAATTCCACGAGACGCTCCTGTAACAACCGCTACTTTTCCTTCTAACATTTTATTCTACCCCTTTCACTGCTTCAATTGTTGCTTGTAACGTTTCAACATTACTCACTGAATAAACCGTAGCACGGCGATTCACCTTCTTCACAAGCCCTGATAATACTTTTCCTGGACCAATCTCAATAAATGTATCTACGCCTTCAGCAAGCAATAACTCAACCGTTTCTTGCCAGCGAACTGGAGAATATAATTGTTCAATTAACAGCGCTTGTACAGCTTCTTTTTGGATTGTTGGTTGCGCCGTTACGTTAGCTACAACAGGAACTTTCGCATCTTTAAAATCCATTATGCTAAGCGTATCCTGCAGTTTAGCAGCAGCGGGCTTCATTAAGCTAGAGTGGAACGGTCCGCTTACATCTAAAGGAATCGCTCGTTTTGCTCCTTTTTCTTTCGCTAGTTCACTCGCTTTTTCAACACCCTCTGCTGTTCCAGAAATTACAATTTGACCTGGACAATTAATGTTAGCAAGCTGGACAGAAGCTCCTAAAGCCGTAATTTCGTCCGTTACAGCTTTTAACTCTTCAGCACTCATTCCTAAAATGGCAGCCATTGTTCCTTCACCAGCAGGAACAGCTTCATCCATATAGCGTCCACGCTTGTTTACAGCAACAACAGCATCTTCAAAAGACATTACTCCAGCTGCTACTAACGCACTGTATTCTCCCAAACTATGACCTGCTACATAATCAGGTGTAATCCCACTTTTGTTAAACTCGTTTAAAAGCATTGTGCTAGCAGTAACAAGAGCAGGTTGCGCATGATACGTTAACGTCAGTTCATCTTGTGGACCTTCAAACATAAGGTTTGATAATGAAAAGCCTAGCACTTCATCTGCCTTTGAAAGAAGTTGCTTTGCTTCTTCAGATTGCTCATATAAGTCTTGCCCCATACCTACGGCTTGTGAGCCTTGGCCTGGAAACATAAAAGCTATTTTCCCCATTCTTATCCTCTCCTCGTTTATTCGTTATTTTATTCACTTTCAACGGAAGCTTGAATGGTAGAAGAGACGTTATTTTCTACCATATTTACGGTTTGTTTAATCGCATTAAAGATGGCCGTAGCGTCTGACGAACCATGAGCTTTAATAACCGGTGCATTTAGACCGAACAGGCCTGCGCCGCCATACTCGCTATAGTCCATTTTTGCTTTTAGCCCTTTAAGCTGAGGCTTTAACACGGAAGCAGCTACCTTGCTTTTAAAACTACTCATTAACTCTGCTTTTAACATTGAAAATAGTGAAAGTGCCGTTCCTTCAATAGTTTTCAATGCAACATTACCCGTAAAACCATCCGTTACTACAACGTCTGCAACGCCGTTTAAAAGATCTCGTGATTCTACGTTTCCGATAAAGTTAATGTTGGTTTCTTGAAGCAATTTAAACGTTTGCTTTGTTAACTCATTACCTTTTTTCTCTTCCGTTCCAACGTTTAAAAGCCCAACTTTAGGCGATTGAACACCTCTTACCTTCTCTGCGTATACCGAGCCCATAATTGCATATTGTACAAGGTGCTCAGGTTTCGCATCAACGTTAGCTCCTACATCTAGCATTAAGAAACCTTTGCCGTCCAAAGTTGGCAGCGTCGGAGCTAGAGCAGGACGCTCAATTCCTTTAATACGACCAACAACAAATAACCCAGCCGTCATTAAAGCACCCGTGTTACCTGCAGAAATACATGCATCAGCACGCCCCTCAGCTACTTCAGTAGCCATAAGCACCATTGATGCATTTTTCTTTCTGCGTACTGCACGAACTGGTTCATCTGTTGCTTCAATTACTTCTTCAGTATGAAGAATTGTGATACGCTCTGGATTTGTTAGGTACTTCTTTATTTCAACTTCATTACCAACAAGTGTAATATGTAAGTTTTCAAACTGCTGAATGGCTAATTCTGCACCTTCAATAACCGTTTTGGGAGCGTTGTCCCCTCCCATAGCATCAATTGCTATTTTCATGTTCTTTCTCATCCTTTAGTTTTATTTATCAGATGTAGATCGGTACATATTAAACGTTCCTGAAAACACCTGCTCTTGTCCTACAAAACTATTTACCTCTACGATTGTTCGAGTTTCATCTGTAGACAGAACCTTTGCTTTTGCTATCACGCGCTCATGAATCTTTACCGAACGATGATAGCGAATTGTAGCCTCAATTGTTAATGCTAATTCATCATTAATAACCGCTACTGCAAGTGAGTTTGCTTGAGCAAACAAGTGATGTCCTCTTGTAATTTGATTGCGTTGAAAAACGTGTTCTTCACGCACATCAAAGATGGAAATAGCGGATTGGTCTAGTTCAATATCGATAATTTCCCCAATTACTTCTTCAATAGGCAGAGAACGCACTTCATCTTCTAATTTCTTAGAAGCTACATATTTAATTCGCTCGCGTAATTCAGGGATAGACAATTCTAGGCGGTCTAAGCGAATTGTTTGTACGCTAACTGAAAAACGGTCGGCTAATTCTTCGTCTGTGATAAATGGATTCTCGTCAATTGTAGCTTTTAATAACAGCTGTCGATCTCTTTTATTACGCTTCATAACACACCATCCGAACTTTTAATACTAGGTACTAACAGCAGTATATAATTATTGCAATTGAAATGCAACATTTTTAGTAAAGTTACACCTCAATTGCAAAGCCGATTCACTGACTATTAATCAAATTTTTCACCTGCTAATACACCTGTTGCTTCCAAATAAGAACGCATCAACTGATATTGCTCATCTTGCCAAAACGCCTCCGAATTCACAAGCTCAGTAGCATCTGTACGGGCTACTTCAAGCGCTCGATAATCGTGGACCATATCCGCTATTTTGAACTCAGGCATTCCGCTTTGCTTTCGGCCAAAAAAGTCCCCAGGCCCTCTAAGCTCAAGGTCTCTTTCTGATAATACAAAACCATCATTTGTCTCCGTCATAATATTCATGCGCTCTTTTCCAGCTTCAGACTTTGGATCTGCTAACAAAATACAATACGACTGCGCGTCTCCTCTTCCTACTCGCCCGCGAAGCTGATGGAGCTGTGATAGTCCAAAGCGCTCCGCATCATAGATGACCATAACCGTGGCGTTTGGAACGTTCACCCCTACTTCAACAACCGTTGTCGAAACAAGAATTTGCACATTGTTTACGCTAAACTCTTTCATGACTTCTTCTTTTTCATCTGGTGTTAAGCGCCCATGCATCAGTCCTACATTCCATTGCCCTTTAAAATATTGAACAAGGGTACTATGAACATCAATGGCATTTTGAACGTCCAACTTCTCTGATTCTTCAATCAATGGACAAATTACGTAGGCTTGCCGTCCTTCACTCAGTTCTTTCTGGACAAATTGCAAAATACGCTCTAGCATATCATGCTTTACCCAATACGTTTCGATTGCTTTTCGACCAGCTGGCATTTCATCTATAATCGACACGTCCATCTCACCAAAAGCAGTAATGGCAAGCGTTCTTGGAATAGGAGTCGCCGTCATAAATAATACATCTGGACTTTCACCTTTCTCACGAAGAACTCTACGCTGACCTACACCAAAGCGATGTTGCTCATCCGTAATGACAAGACCAAGACTTTTATACACTACTTCATCTTGGATGAGCGCATGAGTACCGACTAACACGTCTATTTCTCCGGCCTGAACTTGTCGCAGAAGCTCACGCCTTGCTTTCCCTTTAACTGAACCCGTTAACAACCCGACGCGCACTTGAACTTTTTCAAGCATGGCACTTAAGGATTCAGCATGCTGTTCGGCTAAAATTTCAGTTGGAACCATTAGAGCACCTTGATGCCCTGCCAATACCGTTGCATATAGCGCAACGGCAGCAACAACCGTTTTACCTGAACCTACATCTCCTTGTAATAGGCGATTCATTCGATAAGGCGACTTCATATCAGCAGTAATTTCATTCACTACTCGTTTTTGAGCGTTTGTTAACGGGAATGGCAGTTGATTTGTAAACTCAACTAAATCGCTTGATTGAAACACTTGAGACATACCAGCCGTTTCTTCTCGCTCACGCTTTCGAAGCGCCTGCATCTTTAGCTGAAACAGCAAAAACTCTTCATATACAAATCGCCTGCGCGCTTGTTTTAAATCGCTATGGTCTCGAGGTAGATGAATCGTTCGCACCGCATCTTCTCGTGCCATTAACTTATATCGATTTCGGAGCGATAAAGGGAGCATGTCTTCAATTTGACTTCCATACTGATTTAAAGCCAGGGTGATAAACTTACGAATTGCTTTTACAGTAAGCGCTGCTTTTGTGGAATAAACTGGCTCAATGGTTTGATTTTTTTTGAAAGGTGAAAACTGTAGTTCTTGAAGAGTAATCGTTTGGCGGTGCTGATCCCATTTTCCCGTCACAGTAACCGTTTGATCAATTTCAAGCTTTGATTTGTAATAAGGTCGGTTAAAGCACGTAACGGTAACAAGATAACGACCAACCAACAAGCGAAAGGTTAATCGAGACCGTTTTTTTCCGTAATAAGTAAGAGAGGGAACGCTGTGAACCTTTCCCTCTACCGTTACTTTTTCATCATGTTTAGCATCCGCTAAATCTTTCAGCTCATAGTCCTCATAGCGATAAGGAAAATGCTCAAGTAAATCTTGTACAGATTGTATCTTCATTTCTTCGAGAAGAGTCGCTGTCTCTTCTCCAATCCCTTTAATGGTTTTAATGGAAATTTTATTTAATTCATTCACTTTTGTTTAATGCAATACCAAAGATCTTTGCTTCTAGCTCGCGACCTGTTGGTGTTGCCGCTAAGCCTCCTTGTGCAGTTTCTCGTAACGCTACTGGCATTGTTTGACCAATTCGATACATTGCATCAATTACTTCATCACACGGAATTCGACTTGTAACACCTGCTAACGCCATATCAGCAGCAATCATTGCATTCGCAGCGCCCATCGCGTTTCTCTTTACGCACGGTACTTCTACTAATCCTGCTACAGGGTCACATACTAATCCTAGCATATTTTTAAGCGTAATTGCCATTGCTTCAGCTGCTTGACTAGGTGTACCACCCGCCATTTCTACAATCGCTGCCGCTGCCATGCCAGACGCTGACCCTACTTCAGCTTGACACCCTCCTGCTGCACCTGAAATGGAAGCATTGTTTGCCACAACAAATCCAAATGCTCCTGATGTAAATAGAAATTCAATCATTTCTTCACGCGTTGGATTTAATTTATTTTTCACTGCAAATAACGTTCCAGGCACCACTCCAGCTGAACCGGCTGTCGGTGTTGCACAAATCGTTCCCATCGCAGCATTTACTTCGTTCGTTGCTACCGCTTTACTTACTGCATCTAAGATTAAATTACCAGATAAAGCATTTCCACTTTCAATATACTTTTGTATTAAAACAGCATCGCCACCTGTTAGACCAGTAACGGACTGAACGCCTCTTAACCCACGCTCCACCGCTTCTTCCATAACCGTTAAATTGCGATCCATTCTTTCAAAGACCTCTTCACGGTTTAAGCCAGTAACTTCTACTTCTTGTTCAATCATAATTTCCGCTATTTTGACCTTTTTACTTTCTGCTAACTCTACTAATTCCGCTACATTTCGAAACATAGTATCCTCCCATTTTACAACATGATGTCATTCTATCTAAGCCAATATCATCTTGCTAAGCATTTATTTAAACGATAGATTACTTCCTTTTTCCAAAAAGGCATAAAAAGCAGTACGCTACTCAACCATTCTTGTCACTTTAATAATGTGCGGTAATCCTTGCAGCTCTTCAATTACTGCATCTTCAATGTTTGTGTCCATTTCAATGGCCATTAATGCAACCTGTCCTTTTTCCTTTCGAGATACTTCCATATGGCCAATGTTAATAGAATGCTTCATTAATATATTCGTCACCGTTGCAATCGCTCCAAAACGATCGTTGTGTACAACAAGGATAGCAGGATTCATGCCTGATAAATTTAACTCAAATCCATTTAATTCTGTGATTTGAATTTTACCACCACCAATTGAGATACCAACAACTTCAATTTCTTTATCACCATCAATCATTCGCACGCGCGCCGTGTTTGGATGATCAGTAATCGCTGTTTCTTCAATAAACGTCACGTCCATGCCCGCTTGTTTAGCTAATGTAAGAGACTCAGGAATTCGAGGGTCAAACGTATCAAAATCTAATACCCCTCCAATGATTGCTACATCTGTCCCATGGCCTTTATATGTTTGAGCAAAAGATCCATAAAGTGAGACGATGACTTTTTCTGGCTGTTTGCCAAACAACGTTCTTGCTACCCTACCAATACGCGCAGCACCTGCTGTATGTGAACTTGATGGACCAATCATAATTGGACCAATAATATCGAATACGGATTTATATTTCATGGTTACTCTCCCCCTGTAAAAAGGATATTAAACTTTAATGTTATCGCTATCACTTTATATGTTACTTGACGTTTTCTATTTTTGGAACCCTAGAAATTCGTTATAATAAAGTTTTAAAATTCGAAATAATAAGCTAACATTTTTCTCTTTATTCTCCGATAAAAAAGAGTTTGGGACATAACAAAATGATTGCTTCTAAGAGACGAACACTAGCTGTTCCCATCTCTTTGGTTTGTCTGAACACGTTCGTTCCATTGCGCTACGACCACTCGCTTTCCGCGGGGAGGAACCTGAGCTTCCTCGCTGCGCTGCGGGATCTCAGGTTTCCCTCTCTTTCCCGCAGGAGTCGAGTGTCCTACGCTCCATTCCACCCTGTCTCCAACATTGTTTTCACAATCAACCAAAAAACCTGAACGATTAAAAGTGAGAAACTCTCAATCGTTCAGGTTTATCATTGGCTGAATTACTTATGTCCCAGCCCCTTTGAGTTATGCTGCTTCTTTTGTTTCTTGTTCAAGCTCTGCAACTGTTTTGATATTAAAGTTTTTAAACACGTTTGAACCAATATACCCAATAACTGCTCCACCAACTGCACATAGTGCTGCGCAAATTGTTACTTTTATTGGATCGTTAAAGCCATACATAACTGCTAAACCTGCAATAGGAGTAGCTGTTCCTGTCGCATCGTTTACCAATCCAAATAGGGAAACAATGACACCACCTACTGCTCCACCAACAAAATTTGTTACATAAATTGGAATTGGGTTAGCCGATATTATATTAGCTTGCGTTAATGGCTCTACAGCTACTGAAATTGTGGTACGACGATCTCCAAATTTCAAACGATCGAATAATACATAATTCATAAATGACGAACCGAAAACCGCTAGTGCACCAATTGCCATCGGAAGACCCGTTAAGCCAAGCATAGCTGTTAAAGCCATTGAGCTTAGAGGTGCCGTAGCAACAACCGTGATAACGCCACCGAGTATAATTCCCATTAGAATTGGATTAGCATTTGCTGTTTCCTTAATGATGGAACCAATGTTCAATAGCGTGGCATCCACCAAAGGCGAAATCCCTGTTGCGATTAAGCGTGTTAACGGTGCAATAACTAAAATTGCTCCCAATAAATCTAAACCTGCAGGCGCTTTTTTCTCTACTACTTTCATAGCAAAAGCCATGATATAGCCAGCAAAGAAGCCAGGTAACAGGCCTAATCCTGAACAGACAACCCCCATCATTAATGCGTAAACGGGAGATACGCCTAGTGCCAACGCTACTAACGCAGCAGCAGCGACGCCACCCATACCCCCAGCAGCTTCTCCTACTTCACCTAAAAATTTGATGTTTAATAAATCGCCACCCACATACAGTTGAAATGCTTCAACGAGAAACGCCGCAACGGCACCGCTTGCCAAAGCACCCATAGCTTTCATCCCATACGGTGCTTTGTTACTGAAAAGCCAAAATAAAAATAAGACCAATAAAAGCAGTGCCGTACCTTTCAAAATCTCCATTGTAAATTCCCCCTATGCTGCATTCATCTTCACTTAAGTATTCACTTTAAAGTAACGCACGATGTACGCCCCCTTTAAAAATTATCACAATATAGTAGGCTTTTCAACCGAAAGAACCATTTATACGAACAAAAGAACAAATACAAAACAAAATGTTCGTATTGTGTAAATTCCGACAGTTTAAAAATCAATAAAAAAAATGCAAGTTAGTCATAAAACTAACCTGCATTTATATTATTCAATCGCAAAGATATATGAGTATAATGGTTGCCCACCTTTATGGACTTCAACTTCAACATCGTCAAATTGACTTTCAACAAATGATACTAACTCATCCATTTCTGTATCAGTTACATCTTCACCTTGCAAAATCGTGATGATTTCTGAGTCTTCATCAACCATATGTTGTAGTAACTTTTTAGCAGCTTCAAGCTTTTCAGTATCCTTTACAACAATTTGCTTTTCAGCAATTCCCATAAAGTCACCTTTTGCAAGCTCTAAGCCGTCGATATTGGTATCACGTACAGCGTACGTAATTTGCCCCGTCTTCACATGACCAAGGGCTTCTGTCATCGCTTCTTCGTTCGTATTTAGATCTGATTGAGGATTAAACGATAGAAGCGCTGTCATTCCTTGTGGAACTGTTTTAGAAGGAACAACAGCAACGTGATCTCCTACTACAGACGCAGCTTGATTTGCAGCCATCACGATATTACCATTATTAGGAAGGATAATCACTTTTTCAGCGTGTGTTTCTTCGATTGCTTTGACAATATCTTCTGTACTTGGATTCATCGTTTGGCCACCTTCAATTACAACAGTGGCTCCGATACTTTTAAACAGCTCTGCAATGCCACTTCCCATTGAAACCGTCACAATACCGTATGGCTTTTTCTCAGCCTTTACAGGAGCAGGTGCTTCTTTCGAAACAATTTCGCTATGCTGTTCACGCATGTTTTCAATTTTCATTTTTATTAAGCTACCGTAGCGCTGGCCATAATTTAATACTTCACCCGGATGCTCAGCATGAATATGCACTTTTACGACTTCATCATCAGACACAACTAATAAAGAATCGCCCCATTCGCTTAGATCCTGGCGAAATGTCTCTTCTGAGAATGCGTGCTTTTCCATTTTGTCTGCTTCTAACCGAACCATAAATTCTGTACAGTACCCAAACTCGATGTCTTCAGTGTTCATATGGCTTTGAGCGTGCTTATGGTGTTCAGCGTTTACAAGCTCATTCATTGATGGAATTGCCAGAGGTACACCTGGAAGCTTTTCTCCCTTTAGCTCTGCTAGGAATCCTTCATAAATTAAAACTAAGCCTTGTCCACCGCTGTCTACAACGCCTACTTCTTTTAAAACAGGCAGTAATTCTGGGGTGCGATCAAGAGAGGCTTTTGATGCTTTTAGCACTTCTTCCATAAATGGAATCATTTCTGGTTGCTTTTCAGCTACTTCAACTGCTTTTTTAGCCGTATCTTTTGCAACGGTTAGAATCGTACCTTCAATTGGCTTCATAACAGCTTTATAGGCTGTTTCAACGCCCATCTCAAGCGCGTGTGCAAAGTCTACTGTCGTAATAAATTCTTTTTGTTCAATCGCTTTGCCAAAACCTCTGAAAAGCTGTGATAAGATCACGCCTGAGTTACCACGCGCCCCCATTAATAGGCCTTTTGATAAAGCTTGTCCTACTTGTCCAATATGATTTGATACATTTCTTTTTACTTCTTTAGCACCTGATGTGATCGACAGGTTCATGTTGGTACCTGTATCTCCATCTGGAACTGGAAAAACGTTTAGTGCATCTACATAGTCAGCATTGTTTGACAGATGCTGTGCTCCTTGAAGCACCATTTCCGCAAAACGCTTTCCGTTCAATGTTGTCATTGACACGAATCTTCCTCCTTAATTACACGTTCGTTACACGAACACCCTGCACGTAAATATTTACTGAGTCAACCGTTAGACCCACTGTTTGTTCTAGCGTATATTTCACTTTAGTCTGTACGTTATGAGCAATTTCTGAGATTTTCGTTCCATAACTAACAATGATATACATATCAATATGTACTTCATCATTTTCTTGCCTTACGATAATACCCCGTGTAAAGTTTTCTTTACGAAGAATGTCAGTAAGACCATCTTTAATTTGATTCTTAGAAGCCATGCCGATGATGCCATAGCAGTCAATAGCTGCCCCTCCAGCAATCGTTGCAATTACGTCTGTGGAGATATCAATTTGACCGTACTTAGTTTTCATTTCGATGGACATACTTTTTCCCCTTTCTATACATAGGCTAATAAATATTTTACTATAACCAATCTCTTTTTAAAAGAACATTCCCTAATTACCCAAATTTAACTCTCTTTATTATTGAACATACATTCAATTTATATGTCAAGGAAAATTTCTTGAAAGCTTTTGTTGAGAAGTATTGCATTATAAAGAATGCTGTGATAAATTAATATAGTATTTCTCAAAAAGCAGAATTGAGTAGTTTTTTTGTGTTAGGAGGGAAAACTATGGCACGCAAATGTGTAATCACTGGCAGAAAAGCTCGTTCAGGTAATGCACGTTCTCACGCTATGAACGCTACAAAGCGTAAATGGGGTGCTAACGTTCAAAAAGTACGTATCCTTGTGGACGGTAAACCAAAACGTGTATACGTATCAGCTAGAGCCCTTAAATCAGGTAAAGTTGAGCGCGTTTAATTTCCGATAACGAAAAAGCACCATGTATATGGTGCTTCTTTTATTATCTTGCTTTTTAATCTTTTTTAAATGAATTTAGCACGACCTTTACAATACCACCTAAAAACTTTGGAAGTTTAATCGTATAAAATTTCATACTACTCCTCCTCACCATTTCCACCATTCATCTACTTTTAATGGACTACCTTCATCCATTCTTCCATCAACATTATTAAAGTCTTTTACAAGCAATCTGCATCATTGCTTCTTATCATCATTAATATGCCTGTAGTAAATGAAAAAGTACCTCTTTGTGCAAGAAGTTCGTTACTTATACATAAAGTAGAGCCAAGTTCTACATAGTGGTTTGTTAGGGGATACTTAAAGCCTGTTAGCGTAAGGTTTTCAACACCGCCAGCATAAGGAACAAACGAGACGTATTTCGCTTGAGTTCTTACTTCAATTTCATGCGTTCCAGGAGAGAACAATTGAATGCTATTTTGCTTGTCAATTAGCTCTACCTTCACGTTTTCTTGCAGGCTTTTATACAGAAGCTGAATGGCTCCAAACGTATGATCAATTCTACCGCCCGTAGCTCCAAAAACCCGAATGTACGCAGGTTTTTTAGACACAGCCCACTCAACCGCAAGCTCTAAATCCGTTGCATCTTTTTCAGAAGGATAAACATGTAAATCTTGCAGCCGATCCTGAATAGCCTTCAGCTGCTCTTCATTGATGGAGTCAAAGTCTCCAAACGCTTCATCAGGAATAATCCCCTGCTCAAGAAGAGTGAACACACCGCGATCTACACCTATCCACTTATCACACGCCTTCCACTTGTGAAGTTCCGGCACATAATTATCCGGACCTCCTGCCAAAATATGAATAATAATGATAAGCCACCCTTTCTATTTATGAATTATTTAAAAAAGTTGCCAAGGAAAAGCAGATTTCACTCCTCCTTTGACAACTTTTGTAGACTCTTTATATAGTTGAACGAATTCGATCAATTGCCGCTGCGCGGTCTTCTTGATCATAAATAGCTGAGCCAGCTACTAAAACGTTTGCTCCAGCTTCTACGCATTTTTTTGCTGTTTCTTCGTTTACTCCACCATCTACTTCCACTTCAATAGATAGCTGACGAATTTCAATAAGCTGCGAGATTTGTTCAATTTTCGGTAGTACGCTATTAATAAACTTTTGGCCTCCAAAACCTGGATTAACCGTCATTAATAAAATTAGGTCGATGTCTTCTAACACGTGCTTTACAACATCAATTGGAGTAGCTGGATTTAACGCAATTCCAACTTTCATACCATGTTCTTTAATCAATTGAATCGTACGATGTAAATGCGTACAAGCTTCTGCATGCACAGTTAAAATATCAGCACCTGCTTTTGCAAACATCGGAATATACGCATCAGGGTTACCAATCATTAAGTGAACATCTAGCGGAAGAGATGTAATTGGACGAATTGCTTCTACAATTAAAGGACCAATTGTAATGTTAGGAACAAAATGGCCATCCATTACATCCACATGAATATAATCAGCTCCACCAGCTTCTACTTCACGAATTTCTTCTCCTAATTTAGAAAAATTAGCTGATAAGATGGAAGGTGCAATTTTTGTCATGTTTAATACCTCGGCTTTCTTTGCTTGATTTCTTCAACAAACTGCAAATAATGCTCATAACGGTAAGCAGGAATTGCTTGGTTCTCCACTGCCTGCTTAACTGCACATTTTGGTTCTTTCACATGCAGACATCCTCTGAACTTACAGTCTTCACTTAAGCGAGACATTTCTGGAAAGCAGTGAGAAAGTTCTTCTACCTCTAGAGTTAGAAACTCCAAGGAGCTAAAGCCCGGTGTATCTGCTACGAGTCCTTCACCAAATGAAATAAGCTCTACATGTCTGGTTGTATGCTTTCCTCGCCCTAGAGATATTGAAATATCATTTGTCTTCAGCTCTAACTCAGGCTTCAAAACGTTTAGTAACGAAGATTTACCAACTCCTGATTGTCCTGCAATGACCGTTATTTGATTTTCAAACAGCGGCTTAATTTCTGCAATACCACTTTCCATTACGGTTGATGTTAAAATTACCTCATATCCTATTTTACGATAATCTTCGGCATATTGCTCAATTAATTGTTTTTGTTTCTCTGACAACAAATCAACTTTTGAAATACAAATAACCGGCTGAATATCATTTGACTCTACCAAAGCTAAAAAGCGATCCAAAAGCACCGTACTAAAATCAGGCTCGATAGCTGAAAATACTAACAACGCTTGATCAACGTTTGAGATTGGGGGTCGCACTAACTCATTTTTACGTTCTTTAATTTCAAGTATATACCCTTCAAGCTCATTATCAGCTTGAAATACTACTTCATCGCCTACTAATGGAGTGACTTTCTTCTTTCGAAACACTCCTCTTCCGCGACACTGGGTTACTTGTCCATCATGAAGAACATAATAAAATCCACTTAAGGATTTAATAATTCTTCCTTCTGGCATAACCTCACTCCTATCATTCTTCTGGATATTCTACAGCTTTTTCTTCAATTACTTGACCATCTCGAACTACTTTGTACTTGGCTGGCTCGCCTTCTTTCACTAACACATCGAATGATTCAGTAACCGTTTCTGTAATTGTTAGTTCTTTAATAGGCACAGACATTGTATTATCTGCATCTTCTACGTAAATCTCTACTTTTTGCTCAGGATTTTTTCCTTCACTATTCTTTTCCTCATAGGGAATTGTTACTTGTACATTGACAGTTTGAGGAGGTACTTCTTCCTTCCCTAAGGAAACTTTAAACGTTAGCTTATCACCTTTTTTAATAACCGAACCAGCTTTCGGGGTTTGAGAAATAACCAAACCTTTTTCAACAGTATCAGAATATTCGTTTTCTACTGCAATTTCAAATTCTTCTTCTGCTACATAATCTCGAACGCTTTTTTCCGTCCATCCTGAGAAATCCTTCACTTTAATTTCCGGAGGTCCTTTGCTTATCCATAACGTAACGGCCGTGCTTTCTGGAACAACCTCTTCACCTTCTTTTGGACTTTGATCTAATATTGTTCCTTTGGGCTCCTCACTGTCGATTTCAATTGTTCGCACTTCACTATAATTCTGACTTTCAAGCAGCTTTTGAACTTCACTTACATCTCGGCCATTAAAGCGATCAAACGCTACTTTTGCTTTCCCAGTACTTCGATAGATAATAACAGCTGTACCTTCTTTTACCACATTTCCCGCTTTAGGTAATGTTTTAACGACATCTCCTTCTTGTACTTCGTCATCAGCTATATCCTTTGGATCTTTCACATTAAACCCTAATGATACAAGCTCAGTCACGGCTGACTCATAGTCTTCATTATGTAAATCAGGTACCGTAATATCCTTAGGCAATAGTAAAGAAGGAATAAAAGTCACAGCAGCGACGCTCGCTGCCGCTAACAATAAAAAAATGAGTGCAAGCGTTAAAATAACTTTACTTTTCTTTCTAGGCTTTTTCTTAGATTCTACTTCATTTTGATGTGTATTAGAAGGTTTACGAACAGCCGTCTTTTCCAATTCATGACCATACGGCTCATCTTTTATAATTGGAATTGCTTTTGTTACTTCATCATCATCTGGTACAATAAACTTTTGTTCATTGTGTCGAGTGGGATGAATAGCAGAGCGTAAATCTTCTTCAAATTCTTCTACCGTATTATAGCGATAAAAAGGGTCTTTTGTTGTTGCTTTCAATACAACGTTTTCTACGCTTTGTGGGATAGAAGGATTCCATTTCCTTGGTGAGGGTGTTTCCGTTTGTAAGTGCTTTAGTGCAATGGAAACAGCAGACTCTCCCGAGAATGGTACTCGCCCAGTTAACAATTCAAATAAAACAACGCCTAATGAATAAATATCGGACTTTTTATTCGCTAGACCTCCTCTTGCTTGTTCTGGAGATAGATAATGAACAGACCCTAATACAGAGTTTGTATGTGTAATAGTTGTTGAGCTTAAAGCCACGGCAATTCCAAAGTCCGTTACTTTTGCCGTATCATCATGGTCAATTAGAATATTTTGTGGTTTAATATCTCGGTGAATAATTCCATATTGATGAGCATGAGCAATTGCGGATGTAATTTGAGTCATAATATGTATCGCTTTCTCTAAAGATAACGGTGACTCTTGTAAAATATATTGCTTTAAGGTCATTCCAGGGACATATTCCATTACAATATAGTAGATGTCCTCTTCTTCTCCAACATCATAAATACTCACAATATTTGGATGAGCAATGCTTGTTGCAGATTGTGCCTCACGGTGGAAACGCTTAATAAAAGCATCGTCATTAGCAAAATCTAGCCGCAGAACTTTAATTGCCACGTCGCGATCTAAAATCATATCACGTGCTAAATAAACGTTGGCCATGCCACCTCCACCAATGACATGTAGAATTTTATAACGGTCGTTTAGCCGTCTCCCGATTAGCAACGTTCTCACCCACTTTCAGATGTAAAGTCCACAATTGCGAGTGTAATATTATCTTCTCCACCTAATTCATTAGCTAATGTAATTAAGTGTGTACCTGTTTCGTTTAGGGACGTTCCAGGTTGTAAAATGTCTTGGAGCTTCTCTTCGCTTATTTTATTGGAAAGTCCATCTGAACACAATAATAATAAATCTGTTGATTCAACTTCAACTGTTTTTACATCAAGATCTACTTTTTCTTCAGTACCTAATGCACGTAATAAAATATTTTTGCGAGGATGATGTTCCGCATCTTCTCGTGAAATTTGACCGTTTTTCACCAGCTCATTGACAAGGGAATGGTCTTCTGTAATTTGCCTAAAACCATCTTCACTGAATAAATAGCCCCGGCTATCTCCAATATTACCAATTGTACAAAATTCGGATGTGCAAATAGCTAATACGATGGTTGTGCCCATTCCTTTACATTCTTCATGTTTACTTGCATGTTGATGAATAGCTTCATTTACATTCATCACTTGTTCACGTATCCAAATAGTAGCATCATTCGGTTCATTTATAACTGAGCTACTCGTCCAGACGTCTTGCAATTTTTGAACTGCCATCGCGCTGGCTACATCTCCAGCGCGATGACCTCCCATACCATCTGCTACAATTGCAAGCACCTGGCCATGAGCATTCAAAAATACCCCTCCGTTATCTTCATTGTGTTGACGTATTCTCCCTCGGTCTGTCATAAAGACAGTTTCCATACAATCACCTCGTCTCTTCTTTACGCTCCTTCGCACGCAATTGACCACAAGCTGCATCAATATCATGACCTTGCTCACGGCGAATTGTTACGTTAACACCATGTTTTTTCAACGTACTTTCAAATTCAAAAATTTGTTCACGCGGTGTACGAACGTAATCACGCTCTGGAACATAGTTCACAGGAATTAAATTCACGTGACATTTAATGTTTTTAATAAGCGCTGCTAACTCTTCAGCATGTTCCACCTGGTCATTTACTCCACCAAACAAACCATATTCAAAACTGATACGACGACCTGTTTTGTCTGTATAGTATTTAATTGCTTCCATTAAATCAGGTAGCTTGTACGCACGGTTAATAGGCATCAATTTCGAACGAATATCGTTGTTTGGTGCATGTAGTGAAATGGCAAAATTAATTTGCATTTGCTCATCAGCAAATTTATAGATTTTAGGAATGATTCCACTTGTTGATACCGTAATATGACGCGCACCAATATTAAGACCGTTATCGTGATTAATAATTTTTAAGAAGCCCATCATTTGATCGTAGTTATCAAACGGTTCACCAATACCCATAATTACGACATGACTTACGCGTTCTCCTTGTTCATCAAGCGCTTTTTGTACTTTCACTACTTGAGCAACAATTTCGCCAGCTTCTAAGTTACGCTTTAATCCACCAAGCGTAGATGCACAGAACGTACAGCCAATGCGACAGCCAACTTGTGTTGTTACACAGATTGAGTTTCCGTACTCATGGCGCATAAGCACTGTTTCAATTGTATAACCATCGTGAAGCTCAAATAAAAATTTCATTGTTCCATCTGCAGAGGTTTGTTGAACAGCTGTTTTTAACGTAGTTAAAACAAACGCTTCATTTAACTTATCACGCAGTCCTTTTGACAAATTTGACATATCGTCAAATTCAGTTACACGCTTTACATATAGCCAGTCAAAAATCTGTTTCCCACGGAATTTTTTCTCTCCCTGAGATACTAACCATGCTTCTAACTCATGTAGTTGTAATGAGTAAATTGACGGTTTTTTATTTTCCACTTTTGTATCTTTCGTTCTTTCACTAACAGTTCCTTCCATTTTTACACCTTCTTTTGTAAACACGCAATATAAAACCCATCGCTTTCCTCGCTTGGAAGCAGTTGAATTTGTCCATGTTTAACGTTTTGTTTAAGCTTTTCTGGCATGCGTTCTGCCAAGGTAGAGTCTACCATAAATTCTGCATGATTATCGAGAAATGCATCCACTACATCTCCATTTTCATCACGATCAATCGTACATGTACTGTATACAAGCGTCCCACCCTTTTTTAAAAGTGGCGCAACAGCTGATAAAATATCAAGCTGGATTTTTGCCAATTGCTGAACGTCACGCTCGGTCTTAACATACTTTAAATCCGGCTTTCTTCGCATAACCCCGAATCCTGAGCACGGAGCATCGACTAAAATGCGATCAAACGTTTCCGCTTCAAAGCGCTCTGCCACCTTACGACTATCTTGCACCGTTGGTGAAACATTCGTAAGCTGCAAGCGCTCTGCTTGCTCAGAAATTAACTTGACTTTATGATCATGAATATCTAAAGAAATGACTTGTCCCGTATTGTTAAGCTTTTCACCGATATGAGTTGATTTCCCACCTGGTGCTGCACAGCTATCTAATATCATTTCTCCTTGTTCG
The DNA here is from genome assembly GCF_001457055.1 of Priestia veravalensis. Lineage (NCBI taxonomy): Bacteria > Bacillati > Bacillota > Bacilli > Caryophanales > Bacillaceae > Priestia > Priestia veravalensis. The sequence continues at coordinate 196,979 of NZ_KQ758627.1, forward strand.
ACACCAAGAGCATGAGCGACAAGCATTGAACTTTCGTCCTGTACAGTAAACATCCCTTTTCTAAATGCATCTGTATATGCAGCATTTCCTTTTTGAACTTCTAAAGCTTCCTCAACAAGCTCACCGCTTTCTACAGAAATACCTTCTTCTTTAAGCTGAGCAACTACTTCAGAAACAGTGAACCTCGCTGTGTTTACGCGAAGCGTTTGCTTAGGGGACATTAGATTAGCTAAACAAATTTCACGCGTTTTGTCCAATCCATATTGTTCCACCCACCGTTTTACCAACCATAAAGGATGACTCGTTTCTACCGATAAGCGCTCGATAGGATCTTTAATCTCTTCTACGCTTGGAACTCCGTTTCGTTGCACATTACGTAAAACACCATTCACCATCGAAGCAATTCCTTTATGGCCACGCTTCTTAGCAATTTCTACTGCTTCATGAATAACTGCGCGATCAGGTACACGATCTAAGTGCAGCATCTGATAAAGAGACAAACGAAGCAATACTTTGACCCAAGGCTGAAGCTTTTTGGCTTTCGCTAAAAATGGAGCCAAACTATAGTCTAGCGTATCTCTTCTTTGAATTGTACCATATACAATCTCTGTTAAGAGACCGGCATCTTTCCCTTGAACACCGTACTTTTGAATACTTTTATTTAACAACAAGTTACTGAAAGCCTGATTTTTTTCAATCGAAAGTAAAATATCAAGCGCGATATCACGAACGTTATATTTACTCATTATGAGCTCCTAACACAGCTCCTACTTCAATGCCATTCCCGCGTAAGAACTGCGCGGCTTCCATTCTCTTTTTCCCAGATGGTTGAAGCTCTGTAATTTTAATTCCTGTACGGTTTCCTGTCGCCACGATAAATCCATCTTTTTCAAGGGATACTACCTTCCCCGGATCTCCTTCTGCAGCAACTTTTTCTCCCCACCAAACTTTCATCACTTGACCATCTAGCGTCGTATATGCCACTGGCCAAGGGTGAAGACCGCGGATGTGGTTATAAATTTCCTCACCGCTTCGCGTCCAATCAATTTTTTCTTGTTCGCGCTTTATGTTAAACGCAAATGTGGCTTCATCTTCGTTCTGCTTTATTGGCGTTAGATTACCTGATACGAGGGCTGGAATAGTTTCAGATAATAATTTAGCTCCCGCTTCGCTTAGTTTATCGTGCAGTGTTCCAACATGGTCTTTTTCTTCAATAGGCACTTCGACTTTCGTCAAAATATCACCGGCATCTAGCTTTTCGACCATATACATAATCGTTACGCCAGTTTTGGGCTTCCCTTGTAAAATAGAATAATGAATCGGTGCTCCTCCTCTAAGCTCAGGCAGCAACGATGCATGGACATTAATACAGCCATATTTCGGCGCTTCTAAAATTTGTGTTGGTAAAATTTGTCCAAACGCTGCCGTTACAATTAAGTCAGGGTTATATGCCAATACTTCACTGTACGCTTCTTCTAAACGAATTTTTTCTGGTTGCAGCACTGGAATGCCATGCTTTTGTGCCTCTACTTTCACTGGTGGTGGAGTCATAACTCTTTTTCTTCCTTTTGGACGATCAGGCTGTGTTACAACGGCCACTACTTCATATCCATCTTTAATTAAAGTCTGCAATACCGGTACGGAAAAATCCGGTGTTCCCATAAACACAACTTTCATTTTAAATTCCTACCCTTCTAGTTCTCCATCTTCATAATAACGCGATACTTTCTCAGTAAAAAGTACCCCGTGTAAATGGTCAATTTCATGCTGAATGGCACGAGCTAAAAAACCCTTTGCTTCCATTACAAATACTTTTCCACGACGATTATGTGCTCGTACTTTCACATAATCAGCGCGAGTTACGTCACCAAAAAGGCCCGGAAAACTTAAGCAGCCTTCAGGACCAGTTTGTTGACCATGCTTTTCAAGAATGACTGGGTTAACCAATTCAATTTTTCCGTGTCGATCTCCTATATCAACCACTGCTACTTGCTGTAATACACCAACCTGTGGAGCAGCAAGTCCTACTCCATCTGCTTCAAGCATTAAACCATACATGCCATTGATTAACTTAGCTAATTTATTATCAAACACTGTGACAGGTTCACACTTTGTCTCTAATACTTCATCGGGATGGTAAACTAGCTTTAATTTAGCCAAATTACTCCCTCCTTCAACTCTTTCTATTTATATCCAAAACTGCAGTCATTTAACGTTTTAGTTGTCGATTTACATCATTGAATAAGGGTGTAAATCAATCGTAATCGTTAATTGTTCCTGCTGCATTTGATCTTGGTACTGGTTCACTACATATTTTAAAGCTGGTATCATATTCGGTTCCAGCTTGTATTTTATCATGCATTGATATCGATATCTATCTTTTATCTTAGCAATTGGAGAGGCAACAGGTCCTAAAATAACGGCTTGCGGAGAGAGCTTTTGTCTTAAATACTGCGATATTTTCCCAGTCACAGACACCACTTTTGCCACGTTTTCATGTGAGACAGTTACCAACGCCAAATAAAAGAACGGTGGATAACGATGAGCTTGTCTAAGCTTCATTTCCTCAAGATAAAAAGTATCATAGTCGTGCTGACTTGCTAACTGAATGCTGTAATGCTCAGGAGCATAGGTTTGAATAACGACTTCACCAGGCAAGTGGTGACGTCCCGCTCTTCCGCTTACTTGTGTAAGGAGCTGAAACGTTTTTTCAGCAGCTCGAAAGTCAGGAAGGTTCAACATCGTATCTGCTGATAACACCCCAACAAGCGTTACGTTTGGAAAGTCTAAACCTTTAGCAATCATTTGCGTACCTAATAAAATCTGCGCTTCTCCATTTCCAAACTTTGTTAGGAGCTTTTCATGCGCCCCTTTTCGGCTTGTTGTGTCAACATCCATTCGAATGACAGACGCTTCAGGCAACACCTTTCCAAGCTCTTCTTCCACCTTTTGCGTCCCTGATCCAAAAAAGCGAATATGGTCGCTTTCGCACTCTGGACAAGCCGTTTGAGTTAGCTCTTCATAGCCACAGTAATGACATTTCATTCGGTTTTGGTAGCGGTGATATGTCAATGAAATTTCACAGTGCGGACACGAAGGAACATATCCACAGTCACGGCACATAACAAAAGATGAGTGCCCTCTCTTATTTAAGAACAATACAATTTGTTCTCGTCTTTCAAGGCGCTCACGTATTTTTTCAAGAAGAAGCGTAGAGAACATTGACCGGTTTCCATCGCGGAGCTCTTCACGCATATCTACAATATCTACTTTTGGAAGAGCTGATTTATTCATTCGTTCGCGTAGTGGCAGAAGTTTATAAACCCCTTTTTGAGCACGTGCAAATGACTCTAGTGTCGGGGTTGCACTTCCTAAAATTACTGGACAGTTGTGAAATTCTGCGCGTTTAATTGCCACATCGCGCGCGTGATACCTGGGATTCTCCTCTTGCTTATAGCTCGTTTCATGCTCTTCATCAATGATGATGATGCCCACATGTTGAAACGGAGCAAAGATAGCCGACCTTGCCCCTACGACTACGGATACCTCTTTGCGCTGAATTTTACGCCACTCATCGTATTTCTCACCGGCCGACAAACCGCTATGCATCACAGCTACCTTCGAACCGAATCGCTCTTTAAATCTTTTGACCATTTGAGGCGTTAGTGATATTTCTGGAACAAGCATAATTGCTTCTTTCCCCTGTTTCAACACTTGATCAATTGACTGTAAATACACTTCCGTTTTACCGCTTCCAGTTACACCATACATGAGAAAAACATCGTGTTCATGGTTCTCAATATCGCGCAGGATTGGCTTGATAGCAGCCGATTGCTCATCTGTTAACGAAAAAGGTTTTGAAGGAATAAAATCACGATTGGCATACGGGTCTCGATAAATCTCCATATCAACCTCGTGAAGCAATCCTTTTGAAACTAATCCTTTAATAGGTGCACTCGTTACGTTAAGCACAGTCATAATGTCTCTTTGTGCTACTACTTCTTCTTGCACAAGCATAAATTCAAGCACTTGCTTTTGCTTTTCAGCTTGTTTAGGCAACTCTTGGAGCAGCTGTTTGACATGTTCAGGCGGCTGAGCTAAACGAAGAGCTTTCACGGTCTTTTTATTCCCTTTACTTTTGACTAAATATACAACTTCTAAGAGTCCTTTTTGAATATCGCGATAAAAGCTATTTACAGACTCTGATTTCTCAATGTCGCTCCACATCACTTCGGAAGTATGTTGAAAGTACGGCTGAACCTTTGAGTGAAGCTGTGAACTTTCTACTCCTGGTTGAAGCAATATCTTTTTGTCATATTTTGCTTTCATCGCAGCAGGGAGCATTACTTGAAAAGCAGATATTTTAAAGCAAAGCGTTTTTTCAGTGAGCCAATGACCTAGCTCTAATAGTTCAGGCGTTAACACAGGTGTTAAATCAAGCAGCTCAGCGATTGGCTTCGTTCGCTTTACATCTGTTTCTAATTTAACGTCTACAACAAACCCCTGCACCTTGCGCGGGCCAAACGGAACGATTACCCGCATTCCTGGGACAAGAATCTCTCTCCACTGTTGAGGAATCGAGTAATCGAATGCTCGGTCTGTCTGCTTCGCTGCTACGTCAACAATTACGCTAGCAAAATTCATTGTCGAACACTCTCTAGCAGCTGCTTCACTTCTTCTAATAAAACTTTAGCGACAGATGATTTAGACATAAGAGGAAGCTGCCTTTGCTCACCGTTTCGCTTATAAAATTTTACGATATTCGTATCTGTTCCAAAACCTGCACCTTCACTTGTTACGTTGTTAGCGACAATCATATCTAGATTTTTGCTTTCGAGCTTCTTTTGAGCATATAAGTCTACCTGTTCTGTTTCTGCTGCAAATCCAACGAGCACCTGATTGTAATCTTTATAATCTCCGAGCGTTTTTAAAATGTCAGTAGTGCGCTCCAACTCTAGTACTGCCTCTCCCGTCTGCTTCTTCATCTTTTGCTGATGAACATGCTTTGGACGATAGTCAGCAACTGCCGCGGATTTAATGACAACATCCATATCCGTATAATGCTTCATCACCGCTTCAAACATCTGCTGTGCACTCTCGATTTGAACTGTTTTGACGTTAACGGGTGGCGTCAGCTGTGTTGGCCCAGATATAAGCGTTACGTTGGCTCCTTGCTTCGCTGCTTCTTCTGCGATAGCATAGCCCATTTTCCCAGTCGAACGATTAGTAAAGAAACGTACAGGATCCACTCGTTCAACCGTTGGCCCTGCTGTAACTAAAACATTCGTACCTTTTAGGGCTTGAGGTGGCTTTTGGTCATAAAAATAAGACTGTAGAAGACTAACAATTGTTTCAGGTTCTTCTAACCTTCCTTTCCCAACATAACCACATGCTAAATAACCCTCTCCAGGCTCCACAAACTGATAGCCAAATGAAGCTAATGTTTGCATGTTCTTTTTTACAGCTGGATGATCGTACATATGAACATTCATTGCTGGAGCAATCCAAACTGGAGCTGTGGCAGCAAGAAGAGTAGTTAAAATCATATCATCAGCAATTCCATTTGCTAATTTCCCTATCATATTAGCAGTAGCAGGTGCGACAAGAATTAAATCTGGCCAATCTGCTAAGTCAATATGTGCAATAACAGCCGGATCTTTTTCATCAAATGTATCTGTGTATACAGGATTTCTTGAAAGTGCTTGAAATGTTAACGGCGTAACAAACTCACGAGCAGAATCTGTCATAATGACTTTCACTTCGGCTCCTGCTTGTACTAACTTACTGGTTAAAGCCGATGCCTTATAAACAGCAATTCCACCACTAACACATAATAAAATTCGTTTTCCTTTCAACATCGTTACCCATACTCCCATCTTTTTATCTACTGAACAACCTTTACAATGTCCATATTATAACATGTTCAAGAATAGAAGTTGATTTTGACAAACCCTCTTTCTAACAGAAAAAAATAACAACCTACTGCGAATAGGTTGTTATTTTAACAATTATCTTTCTTCATTCTCATCTTTTGAAGGTACGTGCGTATACGTAAGTTGTTCTGAGTTGATTTCTTCTAATGCACAACCTACTAATTTATGAGATACAGGTCTTTGGATTGTTGTATCATTATGCATTTGAAGTTGACGTGCGCGCTTTGCAGCTACTGTTACTAGCGTATATTTAGAATCTAAACGTTGCATTAATGAATCAATTGACGGATAAAGCATTTATTCTACCTCCAACATTCTTTTATAGCGTGCAGATACACGGTCGCGGCGGCAATGCTCTGCCGTGACAATTGCTTGAATACGTGCACATGCATTTTCTACCTTGTCATTTTCTACTACATAATCGTATGCATCCATAAGCTCAATTTCTTCTTTTGCTACACGCATACGGTTGTTAATTAAATCTTCTGTTTCTGTACCGCGGTTTACAATACGACTCTTCAACTCTGATAAGCTTGGTGGTGCTAAGAAAATAAACAATCCTTCTGGAAATGCTTCTTTCACTTGAAGAGCACCTTGAACCTCAATTTCTAAAAAGACATCTTTCCCTGAAGCTAACGTTTCTTCGACGTAGTCAATTGGTGTACCGTAGTAGTTCCCTACGTACTCTGCCCACTCTAGAAGCTTTTTATTTTCAATCATGTGCTCAAATTCTTCGCGCTCTTTAAAGAAATAATCCACACCATCAACTTCGCCTTCACGTGGACGACGCGTTGTTGCTGAAATAGAGTACTGAAGTTTAATATCTTCTTGTTCAAATAATGCTTTTCTTACCGTTCCTTTTCCAACACCTGACGGTCCGGAAAGAACGATTAATAAACCTCTTTCAATCATTGGTTTATACGCCCTACCCTTCTACTAATTCTTCTTTATTCACAAGTCTTTGTGCTACAGTTTCCGGTTGAACAGGAGCTAAAATAATATGATTACTGTCCATTACAATCACAGCTCGGGTTTTTCTTCCCTGCGTGGCATCAATTAAACTTCCGCGATCCTTCGCTTCTTGCACAATTCGTTTAATTGGTGCTGATTCCGGCTGAACGACAGAAATGATGCGATTAGAAGAAATAAAATTTCCAAATCCAACATTAATTAATTTACCGCTCATACAAAGCCCCCTACTGTATCCATATTGTGTCCGTCTATTCTGAAGGCTACTAGTAACTATTCAATATTTTGAACTTGTTCTTTCAAACGCTCTAGCTGCGTTTTCATATCGATGACACATTGAGCAATCTTACCATTATTCGCTTTCGCTCCAATTGTGTTCATTTCTCGATTTAACTCTTGCACAAGAAAATCAAGCTTTCTCCCGATAACATCGGTTGTATCAATTGTTTGAAAGAACTGAGTAAGATGACTGTGAATACGGGTTAATTCTTCATTAACGTCTGCTTTTTCAGCGAAAATAGCCACTTCTGCTAGCACTCGCTGTTCATCGATTGTACCTTCAAGATAGTCGGTTAATCTTTTTCTCAAGCGATCCTCATATTGCTCACTAACAGTCGGTGCAAGCGATTCTACTTCGTCGCGAAGCTGCTGGATGTTGGTGAGGTGCTGAACTAAATCTTGATATAATTCTTGCCCCTCTTTTTCACGCATCGTTAGCAGCTGACCTACTGCTTGTTCAACCGCTGTAAAAACCAGCTGGTGAATTGATGTTTGGTCTACTTCTTCTTCAGAAGTCGTCATTACGTCAGGCATATGCAGAATATCTTGAATTTCAACAGACTTGGAAAGCTGGTGACGCTCGCTAATTTCTTGGAAAGCTTTCATATACTCACCTAGCAACTCCCAATCCGTTTGTAACGTCTTTTTAGCTAATCCTTCACCTGAAATCGTAACAAATACTTCTACTCTACCACGTTTTATGTATGTTTGAATGATTTTTTTTATTTTATCTTCAATTTCCATTAATTGCCTTGGCATTCGCACAGTAATTTCACAAAAGCGATGATTTACCGATTTCATTTCTACCGTTACCGCTTGAACCTCATTATCTGCTCGTCCTCGGCCAAAACCTGTCATACTTCTTATCATTATCATCACATCCACTATGTACATCTTACAAAAAAAAAGAAATAAAAGAAAGTGTTACTCAAAAAAAGAGTAAAAGCAATGTACCTCACTCATTAAAAGCTGGTGAAAGCAAACCGTATGCTTCCACCAGTGCTTATTACTATATCATTAATTACGATTTTTTTCTTGTTAAAAGTGATCCCGCTAATAAAAATGTTGGAACACTTGCTAAACCTAAAATAATTAACCATTCCCTTGGCGCAATAGCCATCGTATGGAAGATTGGTTGTAAAGGTGGATAATAAATAACAACTAGCATTAGCAAAATTGATGAAATAACCGCACCAACTAAGTAAAGATTTTCAAAAGGATTCCGGTCGAAAATGGACTTCTCACTTCGACAGTCAAACACATGAATTAGCTGGGCCATGACAAGCGTAGCAAATGCTATCGTTTGAGCGTATTGTAAGTTATCAGGGTTGTTATCATAGACAATAATAAACGCAGCAAGGGTCGCTATTCCAATTAAAAACCCTCTACTTACTACCTTCCAACCAAGTCCGCGTGCAAACACCCCTTCTTTTGGATGCCTTGGTCTACGCTTCATTACATCGTCTTCAGGTTGATCTAACCCCAATGCCATCGCCGGAAGGCCATCCGTCACTAAGTTGACCCATAATATTTGAATGGGTACTAATGGAAGCGGCAGAGCTAGAATCATGGCAAACAACATTACAAGTATTTCTCCTACATTAGAAGCAAGTAGGTATCGGATGAATTTTCGAATATTTTCATAAATGTTTCGCCCTTCTTTAATCGCTGATTTAATCGTTGCAAAGTTATCATCTAGCAGCACCAGCGCTGAGGCTTCTTTAGCAACGTCCGTTCCTGTAATTCCCATTGCTATGCCAATGTCGGCTGCTTTAATTGCAGGTGCGTCGTTTACACCGTCACCTGTCATAGCCACAACGTGGTCTTTTGCTTGTAACGCTTTAACAATCTTTAATTTATGCTCAGGCGATACGCGTGCATAAACATATACATCATCTACTACGTCTTCAAGCTCCGACTGTGACATTGTATTTAACGTATGGCCTTCTAGTACTCGTCCTCCCTTTGGTAAAATCCCAAGCTGCTTGGCAATCGCTTCAGCGGTTATCACATGATCTCCTGTAATCATAACCGTTTTAATGCCAGCATCTCGGCATTCTTTTACAGCCTGCTTTACTTCAGGTCGTGGAGGGTCAATCATCCCTTGAAGTCCTAAAAACACAAGCTCTTTTTCAGCTGCTTGTTCAGTAGTAATGGTTTCGTACGATTCAAGCGGGCGATAAGCAACCGCAATCGTTCGAAGTGCCTGGCTCGCTAGAGAATGGATGGCGTTTTGCACTTCTTCACGACCGCTAGGAGACAGCTGTTGATGACGATTTTCCCATACAATTGACTTGCTATTTGTTAGTAGAATATCTGGTGCACCCTTTGTCACCACATAGCGCTTGTTATCCTTGCCTTCTATCACCACACTCATCATCTTCCTAGTAGAATCAAAGGGAAACTCTTCAATAACTTTAAAGTCTCCTTTTACATTTTGACGGGTAAAGTTCGCTTTCATTGCGGCTACAACTAAAGCGGCTTCTGTAGGATCACCATCGACTACATAATCTTTGTCTTTTTTCGTAACCGTTGTTTGATTACATAATAGGCCGAACAGCAACAGCTGCTGCAGCGGTTTTTCTCGACTAACATTAACTTCTTTCCCCTCAGCAGAAAACGTACCGCTTGGGTCATAGCCTGTTCCAGATAAATTCCACGTTTTCCCACCTGACCACAAGTGAGTAACGGTCATCTTGTTTTGAGTAAGCGTTCCCGTTTTATCTGAGCAAATAACAGATGCACAGCCCAGTGTTTCAACAGCTGGAAGCTTCCGAACAATGGATTTTTGTTTAATCATTCGCTGAACGCCCAATGATAAAGCAACGGTTACAATTGCTGGCAATCCTTCTGGAATTGCAGCAACGGCTAGTGATACGCCTGCTAAGAACATCGTATATAAATCATGCCCTTGCAAGACACCAATTCCCACTACAAGAACAGTTAATAAAAGCGCAACAATAATGAGAATTTTCCCAAGCTGCTCAAGTTTTCGTTGCAGTGGGGTAATCACTGCTTCTGCATTTTGTAATAAGTCGGCGATTTGTCCCATGGCAGTCTTCATACCTGTCCCTACTACAACTCCAACACCGCTTCCACGCGTCACAAGCGTCCCCATAAATGCCATGTTCTCTTGATCTCCAAGTGGAATTTCATTTCCTTCTAATACGCGCGTATACTTTGGAACAGGGACAGATTCACCTGTCAGCGCTGATTCTTCAATTTCTAAACTTTTAGCATCAATAAGACGAATATCAGCACCAATCCGATCACCACTTCCAAACTTGACAATGTCTCCCACTACCAGTTCTCTAGAAAGAGTCTTTGACCACTTACCGTCTCGTAAAGCAAGTACCTGCGGCGCCGATAATTCCTTCAGTGCATTAAGTGACTTTTCAGCACGACGTTCTTGAAAGAATCCAAGAAACCCATTAATCACGACAATCGCAATAATGGCAATAGCATCAATATACTCTCCTAATAAGCCCGATATTAGCGTAGCTGCTAATAAAACCAAAACCATAAAATCTTTAAACTGTTCCAAGAATACGAGCAGCGCAGACTGCTTTTCACCTTCAGCAAGCTCATTGAAACCTTCTTGCTTTTGCCTCAATGCGACTTCTTTTGCAGTTAATCCATTTTCTTTATCTGTTTTTGTCACTTCTAATGTTGCTCGCTCACTCAGCTCATACCATTTCATCGCATTCCTTCACACCCTTTTGTTTGTAAATGAGTCACATAGATTGTTACAATGTTATATCGTATGCTTATTCAGACTCGTCCTAAAAAATGCTATACTTTTACGAAGGACTATTTTTGAAACATTAAAGGATGTGAACAACATGTCATTTGACGGAATCTTTACATACGGAATCTTACAAGAATTAGATAACGCATTAACATCCGGTCGAATCGCAAAAGTCTATCAACCATTTCCAAATGAACTAATTTTACAAGTTCGAGCGAAGGGGGAAAATCGGAAGCTATTTATTTCAACTCACCCCAATTACGCACGCGTTCACTTTACAAATGAAACATATGAAAACCCGGCTGAACCGCCAATGTTTTGCATGCTTCTTCGTAAACATCTAGAAGGAAATATTATTGAACGAATCTACCAGCTAGGGCTCGATCGTATTCTCGTTATTGAAACAAAAGGTCGCAACGAAATTGGAGATGTAACATCTAAGCAGCTTATTATTGAAATTATGGGTCGCCACAGCAACATCATGCTTGTGGATAAAGAAACAAATATCATTATCGATAGCATCAAGCACATTCCAATGGCGTTAAATCGTCACCGTACGCTACTGCCTGGTGCAACTTATGTACTGCCACCAAATCAAGAAAAGCTAGATCCTTTTGAAGCGGATGAAGAAATGGTTTTAAGAAGTTTAGACTTCAACAGTGGAAAGATTGGCAATCAGCTCGTTCAAGCTTTCGCTGGGCTCTCACCGTTGCTTGCCAATGAAATTGTCTATCGCGCTGGTCTGGCCAATCAAACTACGTTACCCAAAGCGTTTATTAATACAATGAGTGCCATTCAAAACGGCAACATGCAGCCAACCCTCACTTCGGTGCAAGGAAAAGATTACTTTCACCTTCTGTCTCTTAGCCACTTACAAGGTGAAGAAAAGACGTTCCCAACCATTAGTGAACTTTTAGACCGCTTCTATTATGGAAAAGCAGAGCGCGATCGCGTTAAGCAACAAGCACATGATTTACTTCAGTTCATGACAACTGAAAAAAAGAAAAATGAAAAGAAAATTAATAAGTTGCAAAGAACGCTACAGCAGGCTGAAAAAGCCGGTGAATACCAACTTGCAGGAGAGCTTTTAACGTCGCATTTACACCTCGTTAAAAAAGGAGATACAACCGTTGATGTCATAAACTACTATGATGAAAAGGGTGGGACGCTAACAATTGAGCTTGATCCTCAAAAAACGCCTGCTCAAAATGCGCAGAGCTACTTTACTAAATATCAAAAAGCAAAGAATTCAGTAGCAATTGTTCATGAACAAATTGAAAAAGCCCAACAAGAAATTGTCTACTTTGAATCTTTACTGCAGCAAATGGAGACAGCTTCTCACAAAGATATTGCTGAAATTCGCGAGGAGCTTGTAGAAGAAGGCTATCTACGCAATCGCCAGCAAAAGAAAAATAAAAAGCAAAAGAATTCAACTCCAACGCTTGAGCAATATAAAGCAAGTGACGGTACCGTTATCTTGGTCGGCAAAAACAACAAACAAAACGAATACTTAACGAATAAGCTGGCAGCCAGAGACCATCTTTGGTTTCATACAAAAGATACACCTGGGTCCCACGTCGTTATTCGTGACGCTGAGCCAACAGAAGAAACCATTCTTGAAGCTGCTCACCTTGCAGCTTACTTCAGCAAGGCGAAAAATTCCAGCTCCGTACCGGTTGACTTTACAAAGATTCGCCATGTAAAGAAACCGAATGGTGCTAAACCTGGTTTTGTTACTTACGACAATCAGCAAACGGTTTACGTAACGCCAAATGAAGAGCTTGTATTAAAATTAAGAGATTAATTTCAGCATAAAAAAGCGTGTCCGTCATATCATGGACACGCTTTTTCATTTAGGTTAAACCGTTTCTTCAGCTGTCATCCAAGCTGGATCTGAAGGGTTTTCTCTCCATTTAAAGAGCTTTTTCATTGCAGCTTCCTGGATGTATCCTGCTTCACTTGCCGCTTCTACAAGCGTTGAATAATCCGTTAATGAGTAAACCTGCAAACCTTCTTCTTTAAATAACTGACGCGCTTTTTCCAGTTCGTATGTAAAGATAGATACGACACCCAGTACGTTGCAGCCTTGTTCTTTTAACGCATTCACTGCTGTCAGAACACTGCCCCCAGTTGAGATTAAGTCTTCAATTACAACGACCTTTTGACCTTCTTTTACTTTTCCTTCAATTTGGTTACCACGACCATGTCCCTTCGCTTTACTGCGAACATAGCACATCGGTAACTCAAGCGCTTCGCTCACCCACGCTGCATGTGGAATTCCAGCCGTTGCCGTTCCTGCAATTACTTCTGCATTTGCAAAATATGTTTTAATCAAACTTTGCAAACCTTTAGCAATCTCTTTTCGAACACCTGGATAAGATAGCGTTAGGCGATTATCACAATAGATGGGAGATTTAATTCCAGAAGCCCATGTAAATGGGTGATCTGGTTGAAGGCTAACTGCCTGGATATCAATTAGTTGTTTGGCGATTTCTTTTCGTAAGTTTGTCATTGTGATACATGCTCCCCTTTCCATTGCTTTAACATTTGGTAATAAGCTTCTACTGGATTGCTTGCGTTTGTCACAGAGCGTCCTACTACAATAGCACTTGCCCCGTATTCTCTCGCAAGCTCAGGTGTTGCTACTCGTACTTGATCATCATTTGAATCAAGCGCCATTCGAATTCCAGGCGTTACGGTTAAAAACGATTTACCTACAGCCTTACGTATGCTTGGCACTTCATGAGTTGAGCATACCACACCATCTAATTTGCTTTGATGAGCAAGAGAAGCATAATGTGTTACAACTTCTTGCATTGAATGTGTAATAAGCTGCTGCTCTTTCAACATTGTATCAGATGTGCTTGTGAGCTGAGTCACTGCGATGCATAGCGGGCGCTGTTTACCAGCAGAAGTACCTGCTTCCAGCCCTTCAAGAGCCGATTGCATCATGTGTGTACCTCCGGCCGCATGAACGTTCACTAAATCAACGTCTAGAGAAGCCAATGATTTCATTCCATTTTTCACTGTATTCGGAATATCATGAAGCTTCAAGTCTAGAAAAATTTCATGTCCCTGCTCTTTTAAATAAGAAACGATTGCTAACCCTTCTTTATAGAAAAGCTCCATTCCTACTTTCACATAAAGAGACTCTCCTTGAAACGGTGCTAAAAAATTTTTCACATCATGAAGTGATGAAAAATCAAGAGCAATGATAAACGGCTTTTTCATGTTTTTTCCAGCTCCTTCCTACACATTCAGATACATGCTCATACCCTAAAGAATTAATTAATTTTGGCAGCTCATCGATGATAGTTGGACAGACGTAAGGATCTACAAAGTTTGCTGTTCCTACTGCAACTGCGCTCGCACCTGCGTATAAAAATTCCAACGCATCTTCAGCCGTCGTCACTCCACCCATTCCAATGATTGGAATATTTACTTTTTGGCTCACTTCATGCACCATACGAATAGCTACTGGCTTAATTGCCGGACCTGATAATCCGCCAGTTCCGTTTGCTAACACCGGCTGTGCCGTTTTTAAATCAAGACGCATTCCCAAAAGCGTATTAATCATCGTTAATCCATCTGCTCCCGCTGATTCTACTGCTGTAGCCATCCCTACAATATTTGACACGTTCGGAGATAACTTAACGTATACAGGCACTTCCGATACCTCTTTTACCGCTTTTGTTAAGCGAGCAGCAATCACTGGATCAACGCCAAAAGCGATGCCACCTTCTTTTACGTTTGGACATGAAATATTTAACTCTAATGCTTTTACATTTGAAGCAGTTGAAATCTTCTTTGCCACTTCTACGTACTCTTCAACAGATGCACCTGCAACGTTTGCAATAATGGGTACATCGTATTTTTGAAGCCATACTAACTCTTCTGACATAACTTTTTCTAACCCTGGGTTTTGTAATCCAATTGCATTTAGCATCCCTGCTTGGGTTTCTGCCACGCGCGGTGTTGGATTTCCAAACCTTATTTCCGCAGTTGTAGCTTTAATCATGATAGCTCCAAGCGTATCCAATGAATAAAACTGTGCATACTCTCTTCCAAACCCAAAGCATCCCGAAGCTGGCATGATGGGATTTTTTAAATTTAATCCTGGTAATTTCGTTTGAAGCATGTTCATAAAAGCACCTCCCCTGCTTGGAAAACGGGTCCATCACTACAAATTTTCTTATATGCATTAGACTCTTCAGCTTGACGACATACACATGCAAAACAAGCTCCAATTCCACAGCCCATTCTTTCCTCTAATGAAATATAAAGGGGCTTATCGCTATAGTTTGCTTCTAAAGCGCGTAGCATGGGCGTTGGGCCACAAGAAAACATCGTGTCGTACGGCAGTTGAAGTCGATCAATTACGTCCGTTACAAACCCTTTTGTACCCAAAGTTCCGTCCACCGTTGCAATATGCGTGTCTCCTAGTTCGTTAAATTCTTCTTCATAAAACACATCCGCAGCTGACTGAAATCCAAGTACATGAACAACCTTGATTCCTTTTGCCATTAAGCGTTTGGACAGCTCGTATAGAGGAGGAACTCCAATCCCTCCACCTACCAATACAGCTGTTTTCCCACTTTCTAGCACATCTGTCGGAAACCCGTGACCTAAAGGTCCTAACACATCTACTGCTTCGCCTGACTGCTTGCTAGCAAGTAGCTTTGTTCCTGCACCTTCCGCACGATAAATCATCTTAAACTCATTTGCATGTTGGTTAATTTCAGCGATGCTAATCGGCCTTCTTAGAAGGGGTAAATACTGATTCTCAACGCGAATGTGAACGAACTGACCAGGCTCATTCATGAAACGAACAAGCTCGCCTTTCAGTGTTAATTCGTAAACGTTATGAGTTAAAGGACGCTGCTTGACGACTTGCATCATTTCATGTTTTTTCATACAGTTGTCACCTCACGAGCTGGGCGCGCTTCTTTCATCGGTACGGTGTGGAAGCTAATTGTTTCAAGTACGCGTAGAATTGCTTCTGCTGTATCTAGTGACGTTAAGCAAGGTACGCCATTTTCAACTGCTTCACGACGAATTTTAAATCCATCACGAGCCGGTTGCTTACCTTTTGTTAATGTGTTAACCACAAGCTGCGCTTCACCTGTGCGAATGACATCAAGTAGGTTATGATCTTGGTCGTGAATTTTGTTTACCACTTTCACGCGAATGTTTTCTTTTTCGAATACTTCTGCTGTTCCTTCTGTTGCAATAACTTGATAACCGATATTGGCAAAGCGTTTTGCAAGCTCTGTTGCTTCTTCTTTGTCTTTATCTGCTACCGTCATCAGTACTGAGCCGTATGGTTTGATTGACATTCCCGACGCAATTAAGCCTTTGTAAAGAGCTTTTTCATACGTAGAATCTTGTCCCATTACTTCACCCGTTGACTTCATTTCTGGTCCAAGCGTAATATCAACACGGCGTAGCTTCGCAAATGAGAACACCGGTACTTTTACATACACGCCTTCTTCTTCTGGATGTAGACCAGACTCGTAGCCGAGATCTTTTAGGCTTGTTCCTAAAATCACTTTTGTCGCAACATTAGCCATTGGAATGCGCGTAATTTTACTTAAGAACGGTACCGTACGACTTGAGCGTGGGTTTACTTCTAGTACATAAACCTCCCCTTTTGATAGAACAAACTGAATGTTCAGCAGTCCGATAATATTTAAGCCTTTCGCAATTCTTGTTGTATAGTCGATAATCGTGTTTTTTACTTCCTCTGATAATGTTTGAGGAGGGTAGACTGCAATTGAATCACCTGAGTGGACACCTGCGCGCTCTACGTGCTCCATAATTCCTGGAATAACCACTGTTTCACCATCAGAGATTGCATCTACTTCAATCTCTTTACCCGTTAAGTAACGGTCGATTAAAACAGGATGGTCTGCGTGTACTTTTACTGCATTTTTCATGTAATGCAGCAGCTCTTCTTCTTTGTATACAATTTCCATTGCACGTCCACCTAGTACATAAGAAGGACGAACAAGAACTGGATAGCCGATTTCACTTGCAACAACGACTGCTTCTTCAACTGAAGTTACAGTTTTACCTAAGGGTTGCGGTACATCTAATCGAGCAAGCGTTGCTTCAAACTTTTTACGATCTTCGGCTGCATCTAAGCTTTCTAGAGATGTTCCTAAGATTTTTACACCTCTTGCTGCAAGCTCTTCTGCTAGATTGATAGCTGTTTGTCCACCGAACTGAACAACCACACCTTCTGGCTTTTCTAAGTCGATAATATGCATTACATCTTCTACCGTAAGCGGCTCAAAATATAATTTATCTGAGATACTGAAGTCAGTCGAAACGGTTTCTGGATTGTTGTTAACAATGATTGCTTCGTAACCAGCCTCTTTAATTGCCCATACGGAATGCACCGTCGCATAGTCGAATTCAATTCCTTGACCGATACGAATCGGACCAGATCCTAACACCATCACACTCTTGCGCTCCGTTACGGTTGACTCGTTTTCCTCTTCAAATGTCCCATAGAAGTAAGGTGTGCTTGATTCAAACTCTGCTGCGCATGTATCAACTGTTTTATAAACTGGTGTTACGCCATTTTGCTTGCGGAAATCATATACTTCACGCTCTGATTGATTCCACAGCTTCGCAATGGTATCATCTGCAAATCCCATTTCTTTTGCTTTCTGTAACACTTCAATATTATGAATCTCTTCTTTTAACACAGCTTCAAATGCAATTATTCGTTCAAGCTTCACTAAGAAGAATAAGTCAATCTTACTCCAATCGTGGATCTGCTCGATCGTTACGCCGCGACGAATCGCTTCAGCGATGTAGAATAAACGCTCATCGCCTGCTTTACGAATTCGCTTTTCAATGATTTCATCGCTAAACTCATGCGCGTCTTTAAGCTCTAAGTGATGAACATTTGCTTCTAGCGAACGAACAGCCTTTAGAAGTGACTCTTCAAACGTACGACCAATTGCCATTACTTCGCCTGTTGCTTTCATTTGTGTTCCAAGCTTACGGTTAGCTGATTCAAATTTATCAAACGGCCAGCGTGGAATTTTTGATACGATGTAATCAAGCGCTGGTTCAAAGCATGCATACGTTTTTCCTGTAACAGGATTCATCATTTCATCCAGAGTTAATCCAACAGCAATTTTAGCTGCTAGCTTTGCAATTGGATATCCTGTCGCTTTCGATGCAAGTGCTGAAGAACGGCTTACGCGCGGATTTACTTCAATGACATAGTATTGAAAGCTTTCTGGGTCAAGCGCTAGCTGAACGTTACATCCACCTTCAATCTTTAATGCTCGAATAATCGTTAGTGAAGCATTTCGTAATAGCTGATATTCACGATCGCTTAACGTTTGACTTGGTGCTACAACGATAGAATCACCCGTGTGAATCCCTACTGGGTCAAAGTTTTCCATGTTACATACAACAATTGCATTATCGTTTGCATCACGCATTACTTCATATTCAATTTCCTTAAATCCAGCAATACTTTTTTCTAATAGACATTGCGTTACCGGACTGTTTTTCAAACCGCTTGTGACAATTTCAATGAGTTCTTGTTCATTATGACAAATACCGCCGCCTGTTCCGCCTAACGTGTATGCTGGACGAACAATAACTGGATAATCTACTTGTTCAACGAATGAATATGCTTCGTCAAGCGTATGGATAATTTCACTTGCTGGAACCGGCTGGTTTAGGTCGTTCATTAGAGAGCGGAACTGCTCACGATCTTCTGCTTGTTCAATAGCTGATAACTTTGTACCAAGAATTTCAACGTTAAATTCTTCTAAAATACCTGTGTTGTGAAGCTCAACAGCTAAGTTTAGTCCCGTTTGTCCTCCAAGTGTTGGGAGTAACGCATCTGGGCGCTCTTTACGAATAATTGAACTTACAAACTCAACCGTTAGAGGTTCGATATATACTTTATCTGCCATCTCGGAATCCGTCATAATCGTTGCAGGGTTGGAGTTTACAAGAATAACTTTGTACCCTTCTTCTTTTAATGCAATACATGCTTGTGCACCAGCATAATCAAATTCTGCTGCTTGACCAATGACGATTGGACCTGATCCGATTACTAAAATAGTTTGAATATCTTGACGTTTTGGCATTAGCAATTACCTACTTTCTGATTGTTTTTCATAAGTTCCATAAATTCATTAAATAATCCGTTTGCGTCCTCTGGTCCAGGTGATGCTTCTGGATGATATTGTACGGTGAACGCTGGATACTTCGTATGTTTAACTCCTTCAACTGTTCCATCATTTAACGCGATATGCGTAACTTCTAAATCCGTGTTTTCTAGTGATGCTTCACGCACCGTATAGCCATGGTTTTGAGAAGTAAGAGCAACTTTGTTTGTTCGTAAATCTTTTACAGGATGATTAGAACCTCTATGACCAAACTTCATTTTCTCTGTATCTGCCCCGCAGGCTAATGAAAATAATTGATGTCCTAAACAAATTCCGAACAAAGGTACTTTTCCTAAAATTCCGTTAATCATATCGATAGCTTCCGGCACATCTTTTGGATCTCCAGGTCCATTGCTCAGCATAATCCCATCTGGGTTCAAGCGAAGAACCTCTTCTGCAGTCACGTTGTAAGGAACTACGATGACGTCACACTGGCGAGCCGTTAATTCTCTAAGAATCCCGTGCTTCATTCCATAGTCAACTAGTACTACTTTTTGACCGCGTCCTGGGCTTGGATATGCATTTGTTGTTGATACTTTTTTAACTGAATCTGTTGGCAAGCTGTAGTTTTTAAGACCTGTAACTACCTCTTCTACGTTCACGTCCATCCCGCATACTCGACCGCGAAGCGCACCGTGCTGGCGAATTTTACGCGTTAGTTTACGCGTATCAATTCCAGCTAAACCAGGAATGTCTTTTTGTTTCAAAAACTCATCAACTGAAAGTTCACTTCTGAAATTTGATGGGACTTCGCAAACTTCTTTCACAATTAAACCATGCACAGCTGGTTCAATCGATTCAAAATCATCGCGATTAATTCCGTAGTTTCCAATCATAGGATATGTTAAAGTGACGATTTGTGCGCAGTAAGAGGGATCTGATAAAATTTCTTGATATCCCGTCATGCCTGTATTAAAGACAACTTCTCCCGTCATCTCTCTTTCGCTGCCAAATCCTTCTCCAATAAATACTGTTCCATCTTCTAAAATTAGTTGACGTTGCATACTTTAACATCCTCCCATACTTGTTTACCTTCTACTAATGTCATGATTGGCCAGCCCTTGCAAGACCAGTTTGCAAATGGTGTATTTTTACCTTTTGATACAAATTCTGCTGGATTAATCTTTCTTTCTGTTTCTAAATCAATGAGCGTCAAATCTGCTGGTTTTCCAACTTCAAGCGTTCCGTATGGAAGCTTAAACGTTTCTGCCGGCTTATTCGTTAAGTACGAAATGAGCTGCTCTAATGTAATGACTCCTTTTAAAACTAAGTTTGTATAAAGAAGTGGAAACGCGGTTTCAAGCCCAACAATTCCAAACGGAGCAAGCTCCATCCCTTCCGCTTTTTCTTCAGCCGTATGCGGCGCATGGTCTGTTGCAATGAAATCAAGCGTTCCGTCTAATAACGCTTCAATTAGCGCTTGTTGATCTTCTTTTCCGCGAAGTGGCGGGTTCATTTTGAAGTTAGCATCAAGCGATGGAATATCTTCTTCGCTTAATAAAAGGTGATGCGGCGTTACTTCGGCAGTTACGCGAATGCCTGCTTTTTTCGCATCGCGAATTGTACGAATGGACTCTTTTGTACTTACATGACATACATGGTAGTGACAGCCTGCTTCTTCCGCTAGTAGAACATCTCTTGCAATCTGCACGGCTTCACAAATAGATGGAATGCCGTTAAGCCCATGCTCTTTTGCAAACTTTCCGTCATGTACACACCCTTTGTTAATAAGTTCATTATCTTCACAATGTGCAACAATTGCTTTGTCTAGTTCAGCAGCTGTTTTCATTGCTTCTAGCATCTTTCCTGTCGACTGGACACCCACACCATCATCTGTAAAAGCAAATGCTCCGGCTTCTTTTAACCCTTCAAAGTTTGTAAGATCTTTTCCAAGCTGACGAATTGTAATGGATGCATAAGGTAGCACACGTACATGGGCTGTTTCTTCAATTTGTTTATTCAGCCATTCCATTTGTTCAACAGTATCTGGTACCGGGCGGGTATTTGGCATAGCTGCAATTGCGGTAAATCCACCTTTGGCAGCTGCTAACGTTCCCGTTTCAATTGTTTCTTTCTTTTCTCCACCAGGCTCTCTTAAATGAACATGCACATCAATAAAACCTGGTGCTACTAAATGACCGTTTGCATCAATAACCTCTTCATCCGTTGCGGGAATTTCGCTTGCAATTTCAGTGATTATGCCATTTTCAATCTTTAATTCAATTCTTTCACGCTTTCCCTCAGTTAACCATGTAGCATTTTTGATAATTGTTTTCATCATTCATTCCCCTTTCAACTGATTGTAATGATCGTGCTAAAACAGCCATTCGGATGTAAACGCCGTTTTCCATTTGTTTAAAAATTCTTGAGCGTTGACACTCAACTAGTTCATCCGCAATTTCTACCCCGCGGTTGACTGGAGCCGGGTGTAAGATAATGCTGCCATTTTTCATACTTTTCTCTCGCTCAACCGTAAGGCCGTAGCGACTGTGATATTCTTCCTCTAAAGTAGAGTGGTTCTTTGAATGCCTTTCAAACTGAATTCGAAGTAACATCACCACATCAACAGTTTGTATAGCCTCATCCACGCCTATATATGTACCATATGGATTTGACTCATCTCGCCACTCTTCTGGTCCAGCGAAATAAACCGTTGCGCCTAGTTTTGTTAACATTTCAGCGTTTGAACGGGCAACGCGACTATGCCTCAAATCCCCCATAATGGCAATTTTTAAGCCTTTGAAAGACCCAAACTCTTGCTGAATCGTGAGTAAATCCAGCAGGCACTGCGTTGGATGCTGACCACAGCCATCCCCTGCATTAAGAATTGGAATCGATACTTGTTCTTGAAGTTTTTCATAATAGCGATCTTCTGGATGGCGAATGACCACCGATTGAACTCCAATGGCTGCTAGCGTCTCAATGGTGTCGTAAAGAGTTTCTCCTTTTTGGACACTTGACGTTGTCACTTCAAAAGGGATGGTTGTTAAACCTAACTTTTGCTCAGCCATTTCAAAACTGCAGCGCGTTCTCGTGCTCGCTTCAAAAAATAGGTTCGCCACAAACATCTTTTCCTTCGGGTACCACCCTCGTTGATTTACTCGATAGTTTTCAGCATCACTTAAGATTTGTAGAATTTCATTTACTTCTAGCGTTGAGACTGTCACTAAATGTTTCATATCGATTCCCTCCATTTTGTTTCATCTCATTCACTTTTTATAAAATTGAACTTCCATCAGTGAAGACTTTCTTCATCTCTACTGATTGTTAGTTAAACTTGTTAAACGTTATTTAGCAGTGTAAGTGGAATAAAAAACACCCTTTCTTGATATAGAAAGGGTGTGAGAAAACAAGCATCGTCTTTGACGCGCTGTACTACACCCTTGGAAACCTCTCTGGATTTCTTTTAAAAGGCGTTTATGAAATTTTTTGATTTTCTTGTACTTCTTCTACTTCTGAAGTCACAGCTTCCGGCTCTTTCGATTTTGGTAGTACAAGGTTTAAGATGATTCCTACAATAGTTGCAAGTGCCATTCCATCGATCTGTACTTGTTCAGAAAGCTCCAGGTGTGCTCCTCCAACTCCCAATACGAGAATGATGGATGCGATGACTAAGTTGCGTTTATCTCCAAGGTCAACCTGTCCGTCAACCATCATGCGCAGTCCTGATGCGGCAATAATTCCAAACAAGAGGATTGATACACCGCCCATGACTGGTGAAGGTACGCTCGAAATCAGCGCTGTCACTTTTCCACTAAATCCAAACAAGATGGCGATGACCGCTGCTCCTCCTAGCACAAAAACGCTAAACACTCTTGTAATTGCAAGTACGCCGATGTTTTCACCGTATGTTGTATTCGGAGGACCTCCCATTAAACCTGCAAGCATCGTTGCAACTCCATCACCTAACACCGTACGATGCAAACCTGGCTTTTCGATGTAGTTACGATCGACAATCTTATTTAACACAAGCAGATGTCCAATGTGTTCTGAAAGCGTCACTACCGCTACAGGAACCATTACTAGAATGATGCCTAGCGAAATCGATGGCGTGTAGGACACGAATGGGATATAAAAATCTGGGACTGCAATGAATGGTGCTTCTTTTACTTCTTTTAAGCTTACTAAGCCTTGTGTATAGGCAAACAGATAGCCACCAACAATTCCAATGAAGATTGGAATCAAGCTAATTATGTTTTTAAAGTATACTGAGCAAATAACCGTAATAGCGAGCGTAACAAGCGCGACAAGCAGGTACTGACTGCTATAATTCCCATCAGCATCATTCATCGCCATGCTTACAGCCTTGTTAGCTAAGCCCAAGCCAATCACAATAATAACGGGCCCTACTACAATCGGTGGCAATAGCTTCATAACCCAGTTAATTCCTGTTCCTTTAATAACAAGGGCTACAATTCCGTATACTAGCCCTGCTAGGAAACAACCGACCATGGCCTGTTCAGGTCCAAGCGTTGCTTTCGCTGAAATAATTGGTGCGATAAACGCGAAGGATGACCCAAGGTAAGCGGGTACTTGCCCTCTTGTAATCAGTAGAAATGCCAGTGTCCCCACTCCACTTGATACAAGTGCTACTGCCGGGCTTAATCCTACTAAAAACGGAACTAAAATCGTCGCTCCAAACATCGCGAACAGGTGCTGAATACTAAGGGCTAACCATTTTACCGGACTTGGTCGATCGTGTATATCAAGTACAATCTGTTGTTTCATTCTTCTCTTCTCCTTTTACGCCCATAAAAAAACCTCTTTACACAAGTGCGCAAAGAGGTTTCCACAGCATGAAGCAACATGACGAATCATTCGCTTCACGCAGTGTTTCCCCCTTTTGCAGCCTCACGGGACTACCGTTTAAAAGGGCGTGTATATTATTTTTCGTAAATAGCTACTTGGTCCAGTTCATCAACTTCTGCTAACTGAACGGCAATTTTTTCTGACTTCGCTGTTGGTACGTTTTTCCCCACGTAGTCTGCACGAATTGGAAGCTCTCTATGGCCTCGATCCACAAGCACAGCCAGCTGAATCAGCTCAGGTCTGCCGATATCAATAAGCGCATCCAGCGCTGCACGAACCGTACGACCCGTGTACAATACGTCATCAACCAGTATGACGTTCTTGCTTGTAATATCCGTCGGGATATCCGACCCCTTTACAAGCGGCTCATCGTTATTCGTTACTTTTGATAAATCATCTCGATAAAGCGTAATATCTAGCTCTCCAACCGGTAGCGTTTTTCCTTCAA
The DNA here is from genome assembly GCF_001457055.1 of Priestia veravalensis. Classification (NCBI taxonomy): domain Bacteria; kingdom Bacillati; phylum Bacillota; class Bacilli; order Caryophanales; family Bacillaceae; genus Priestia; species Priestia veravalensis. The sequence continues at coordinate 221,369 of NZ_KQ758627.1, forward strand.
TTTGTTCGATACGCTCAGCTAGACGCTTTGCTATATAAATTCCGCGTGTCTTAATTCCAACAAGCACGCAGTTATCAATGCCTTTATTCTTTTCAATAATTTCATGCGCGATTCTTGTTAATGCGCGACGAATTGCTTGGTCATCTAGTACAGTTGCTTTTACATTCATCTGTTCTTCACCCCAATTATGACATAAAAAAATCCTCTACCGCTAAGGTGAGAGGATTAAAACGCCTACGTTTATCTGTAGAAAAGGGTAGAAAAAACCCACGTTTTGTACGTTTCCTTCTCAGCCTCACGGGACTGTCTTTAAAGGTTCTCATTAAGTTACCTACAGTATGACAGTTTCATTACTTCTTGTCAACTTCTTTTTTTAAGTAGCTCCAGCATTTCTTCAAATACTTTTGGTACAGGTGCTTCAAACTCAATATATTCGTTTGTACGAGGGTGAACAAAACCTAACACGCCAGCATGAAGTGCTTGTCCTTCAATAGGAAGCGTCTTTTTTGGCCCATACTTTGGGTCTCCTGCAAGAGGAAAACCAATGTACTTCATGTGAACGCGAATTTGGTGCGTTCTTCCCGTTTCAAGCTTACACTCCACTAATGAAAAATCTTTAAAGCGTTCCAATACTGTAAAATGCGTTACGGCATCGCGAGATCTATCATCCGTAACAGTCATACTTTGACGCTCTTGCTTATCGCGGCCAATTGGTGCATCAATTGTACCATGATCATGTTGAATAACGCCGTGTACAATCGCTTTGTAACGTCGCGTTACTGTTTTAGCAACGAGCTGATTTACAAGTGATTCATGAGCCATATCATTTTTTGCCACCATTAGCAGTCCAGACGTATCTTTATCAATACGGTGTACAATCCCTGGTCTCATTACTCCGTTAATGCCAGATAAATCTTTGCAGTGAGCCATTAAGCCGTTTACAAGGGTCCCAGTATAATGACCTGGAGCTGGATGAACAACCATACCTCTAGGCTTGTTTACGACTAGCACGTCTTCATCTTCATAATAAATATCTAGGTCCATTTCTTCGGCAACAATGTCCGGTTCTTTTAAATCAGGCACTTCTAATGTAACAACGTCCCCAACTTTACATTTATAGTTTCCTTTTACCGTATCGCCGTTTACTTTTGCAAACTCATCTTTAATCCACTGCTGAACCTGTGAACGTGACCATTCTGTATTAGCAGTTGCTAATACCTTATCGATACGTTCACTTTTTTGTCCTTCTTCAATAACAATTTCAACTACGCTCATTCTTTCGTGCTCTCCTTCTTTTGCTTTCCTTCAAATAACGTGAGGATAAACATAATACCAACACCAACTACCAATGCTGAATCCGCAACGTTAAAGATTGGAAAATCGTATGTGAAAATGTATGTATTAACGAAATCCACCACTTCTTGGCGAAAAACACGGTCAATAAAGTTCCCTATTGCTCCACCTAACATCAGCCCAAGCGCTACTCCAAGCCACTTATCCGCTTTATTTATCTTCCGAATATACACGATAAGCCCTATGACAACAATAATGGTGATAACATAAAAAAACCACATTTGTCCTTGTAAAATGCCCCAAGCTGCTCCTCTATTTCGATGTGAAGTAATATACAAAAAGTTGTCAATAACCGGAATACTTTCACCAAGTTCCATTTCTTTAACTACAATCCACTTTGTTAACTGGTCAAAAATAATAATAGCCAAAGCAATCATATAATAAAACAAAGCCGTTTCCTCCTGCCGTAAAGTCAAACGAATCCATACTACAGCATTTTAGCATATATTTTATATTTTTTCTCGCTTCTTACCATAAAACAAATAAATCTTGTTCCGTTCTGGCGGTTGGGATGACTTTTAATTTGTGAATACACATTTGTTCCCCCGTATTTTCATCGATTCCAAACGCTCCGACATCAAGCTTTGCTAAAGCTCGCTCTACATCTTTTAAATCTGCTTTAATCATATCAATAACGTATCGTTCTTTATAGGGTTCATATTTCATCTCATTCGTATTACCATCATATTGAATTAGGCGTTCTTGTAGTTCTTCCTTTATAACTGATAGTTCTTGTCCAATTGAAAGGTACTGCTCGTACATTAAACCGCCTCCTTATCGATGAAATCAATCTTATTGATTTTATCGTTACCGATATTGAGACGATTGCAACACGACAAGTTTTTCCTTCCTTCAAAAACCTCATAACAATACGTGTTGGGAATTTCGTACAGTCTTTTTTCCAAAAAAAGAGTTTGGGACATAACAAAATGATTGCTTCTAAAAGACGAACACTAGCTGTTCCCATCTCTTTAGTTTGTCTCAACTCGTTCGTTCCATTGCGCTACGGCCACTCGCTTTCCGCGGGGAGGAACCTGAGCTTCCTCGCTGCGCTGCGGGATTTCCGTTTTCCCTCTCTTTCCCGCAGGAGTCGAGTGTCCTACGGTCCATTCCACCCTGTTTCCAACATTGTTTTCACAATCAACAAAAAACCTGAACGATTAAAAGTGAGAAACTCTCAATCGTTCAGGTTTATCATTGGCTGAATTACTTATGTCCCAGCCTCTTTTTCCGCTTTACTGCTGAACGTAGTTCGTTTTCACCACATCTGCACATCTTGCACATAATGTTGGGTGAGCTGAGTCTGAACCAACTGTTGTTGTAACTGTCCAACAACGTTCACATTTTTCTCCTTCAGCAGGTGTCACAACGATTGCTGCGTGCTCAAAGCGCTGTGCAGTTTCCGGCGCATCTGCTACGTCACCAGCAACCTCTAAGCCTGAAACGATAAACAATTGACCTACGTTTTCTGAGATAGACGCTAACAATTGCTTCGTCTCAGCGTTTGGATATAGAGTCAACTTAGCTTCAAGAGATTTTCCGATTACCTTTTCATTACGAGCCTGTTCAAGTGCTTTTAACACTTCGTCACGGAGTTCCATAAACGCATCCCATTTTTTCTCGAGCTCATCTGCACCAGCAATTTCTTTCACTTCTGGCATATCAACTAGCTGGACGCTTTCTTCTTCTACGTTTGGAATATGAACCCATACCTCATCAGCTGTATGAGAAAGGATTGGAGATACTAACTTTGTTAGAGATAGTAGCGTTTCGTAAAGAACGGTTTGAATGCTACGACGCTCTACGTTGTTTGCACCTTCGATATATAATACGTCTTTTGCAAAATCTAAATAGAACGAACTCATATCAATCGTACAGAAATTATGAACTGCATGATAAATACTTGAGAACTCATATGCATCGTATGATTTCTTCACTTTATCCACTAATTTATTGAGCTTAACTAGCATGTAACGATCTACTTCACGAAGCTGATCTACTGGAATCGCATCCGTTTGTGGATTGAAATCTGCTAGGTTTCCTAATAAGAAGCGGAACGTATTACGAATTTTACGATATACTTCAGCTACTTGTTTCAAGATGTTATCAGATACGCGTACATCTGCCTGGTAGTCAACAGACGCTACCCATAAGCGTAGAATATCTGCACCTAACTGTTTCATAACCTTAGCTGGAATAACCGTGTTACCAAGTGATTTACTCATTTTACGACCTTCACCATCTAAAGCAAAACCATGACTTAAAACGGCTTTATAAGGTGCTTCACCCGTTACAGCAACGCTTGTAGATAAGCTTGAGTTAAACCAACCGCGATATTGGTCAGACCCTTCTAGATAAAGGTCAGCCGGACGCTGTAACCCTTCACGCTCTTCAAGTACAGCTTGGTGAGAAGATCCAGAATCAAACCATACGTCCATAATATCCGTTTCTTTTGTGAAATGACCGTTTGGACTACCAGGATGAGTAAAGCCTTCCGGTAATAAATCTTTTGCTTCACGCTCAAACCATACGTTTGAACCATGCTGACGGAACAGCTCTGATACATGCTCAATTGTCTCATCCGTAATAATCGGCTCATCATTTTCAGCATAAAACACAGGAATTGGTACGCCCCATGCGCGTTGACGAGAAATACACCAGTCTCCACGATCACGAACCATGTTGTAAAGACGAGTTTCGCCCCAAGCAGGAACCCACTGTGTTTTTTCTACTGCCTCTAATAGCTCTTTACGGAAGTCTTTAATTGATGCAAACCATTGCGCTGTTGCACGGAAAATTGTCGGCTTTTTCGTACGCCAGTCATGTGGATATGAATGCGTGATGAATGATAGCTTTAACAGGGCGCCTTCTTCTTGAAGCTTTTCAGTAATGGCCTTGTTCGCATTATCATAGAATAAGCCTTCAAATCCAGGCGCTTCCTCTGTCATATGACCTTTGCTGTCAACTGGACAAAGTACACCTAAACCGTATTTTTGACCCACAATAAAGTCATCTTCCCCGTGTCCTGGAGCCGTATGAACACACCCAGTACCCGCATCAGTTGTAACATGGTCACCTAAAACGAGTAGAGAATCACGCTTGTAAATTGGATGTTCTGCTACTACGTGCTCAAGTTCAGCACCTTTCATAGTACGCACTACTTCATATTCAACCCATTCAATCTCTTTTGCAACGGTCTCAACAAGTTCTGATGCCACGATGTATTTAGCACCATCTACGGCCACTACGCTATATTGAAGCTCTGGGTTTACAGCAATAGCTAAGTTTGCCGGCATTGTCCATGGCGTTGTTGTCCAGATGATAAATTTCTCATCACTTTCCACTACGCCTTTACCATCCTTTACATTAAACGCCACGTAAATAGACGCAGAGCGCTTATCATAATATTCAATTTCAGCTTCTGCTAACGCTGATTCACTAGATGGAGACCAATAAACTGGTTTTAGTCCTTTGTAGATATAGCCTTTTTTCGCCATATCTCCAAATACTTTAATTTGCTGAGCTTCGTATTCAGGCTGAAGCGTCACATAAGGGTTATCCCAATCAGCACGCACACCTAAACGTTTGAACTGTTCACGTTGACCTTCCACTTGCTCCCATGCATACTGTTCGCAAAGCTTACGGAACTCAGCAACGCTCATTTCTTTACGGTTGACTTTTTTATTCTTTGTTAAAGCTGTTTCAATCGGTAAACCGTGCGTATCCCAACCAGGTACATAAGGGGCACAAAAACCTGACATGGATTTATAGCGAACGATAAAGTCCTTTAAGATTTTATTCAGTGCATGCCCCATATGAATATCACCATTTGCATAAGGAGGGCCATCATGTAACACGAATAATGGACGACCTTCTGTACGCTTTTGAACTTTTGCATAAATGTCCATTCCCGCCCACTTTTCTTGCATTTGTGGCTCACGATTTGGTAAATTTCCACGCATCGGAAATTCTGTTTTCGGCATTAATAACGTATCTTTATATTCCAAAGTTCTAACCTCCATAAAATCGTAAATTTCATTCCGTATATAGCTACAACAAAAAGAGACCTTCTCATCCCAAAAAGGGACGAGAAGGTCTCCCGCGGTACCACCCTTGTAGACAAACAGCACTTCCGTTTGTCCTCTCAGCATTCGTAACGTGAATAACACGTCGCTGCTTACTTCGTTTCAGCAGCAATACTCCAGGGTGATATTCGTTTCTTAGATTAGACCGAGCTCTCACCTTCCTCGGTTCGCTAAACGTAATCATGTAAGAAACTACTGTCCCTATCTCCGTACTATACGTATGAAATTTCATCTGTTACCAAATTATATGACAACAAAACGAAAGAAGTCAAGGTTCTGTCTTGACTAGTCAATTTTTTCTTCTAACGCAGGCATTTCATAGTCCATTAATTGATCCCAATCATCACTGTTTAACATTTCTAACTGGGCTTCAATTAACATTTTAAAACGCGTACGGAATACTTTTGACTGCTTTTTCGTCTCTTCAATATCCATCGCAATTTTACGAGACTTTGATAAAGCTTCATTGATAATGCGGTCAGCATTCTTTTCCGCTTCTTTTACAATTAGCTTCGCTTCTTTCTCTGCGTTTCGCTTTACGTCTTCTGCTGCTTCTTGAGCAATTAAAATTGATTTATTCAGCGTTTCTTCAATGTTAGTAAAATGCCCTACCTTTTCAGTAAGCTCAGTTACTCGCACTTCTAATTCTTTTTTCTCACGAATAATTAATTCGTAATCCTTAATTACTTGGTCAAGAAATTCATTGACCTGGTCTTCATCATATCCACGAAACCCACGATTAAATTCTTTGTTATGAATATCTAAAGGGGTTAAAGGCATGTAGGCCACCTCCACGTTGTCTCATTACATTGTTTGTAATGGAATATTCGACATATTTTTTTTGTTTCCTGCTTACAATTTTTGTTATTGTTGTTTCCCTACAATTACTCGCCACTTATCTTTTTTTGTTTTCCCCTCAACTGATATAACTTTACTTCGACCAAAACCTCTTAGTGAAAGTATATCATCTGCTTTGCACTCAAAAGAAGGCTGTTCAACCGTTTTAAAATTTACTTTTACCGCTCCACTTCCAATAAACGGCTGCACCTTTTGACGAGATAAATTGTAAATGGTAGATAGTAAAACGTCTAACCGCATGGATGATACAGTATACGTTTTTTCCTGAAATTCACTTTGAACTTGAAGTAACTCTGTGCGGTCTTTTTTTACAAGAGATATTTTGGCTTTACCCACTGACGTGAAGTTTGCTTCCACGTAAGAAGATATTTCATCGGCAATAACCAGCTGTATGCGCTCATCTTGTACCAAAACATCACCAAACTTTGACCGTTTTAACCCAAGCGACATTAATGCTCCTAACACTTGAGAGTGCTCAACCGTAACAAATTTACTAGGATAGTGCAGCTCGTAGTAGCTCAGTTGAAAATCTTCATTTCCCACCTCATAATAATCAGGATATAAAAGCGCTCGCTTTCGTTCTCCTTGTTCACTTCCACCGTCAAACGAAACAAGCACTTCTCCTTCTGTTCCAATGATAGCTGAAACAATTTGCTGCTCGCGTGGGTCTAAAAAGTCCGTCAGCTTTGGACTATATTGATTAAGAACATCTTCTTTCCACTCTAATACGAGGTCAATAAATGCTCGTTCTTCTTCTCGAAAATGTTGATAAATAGACATGTCTACTCTCCTTGCTCGTATGTAAAAAAGGAATCAAATGATTCCTTTTTATATGAACCCTAACATTCTAAATAGCGATACGAGTCCACCACTTGCAAAGCGTAACACAAGAATAGCTACCAGTGGTGAGAGATCAATCATTCCAAGCGGAGGAATGATTCGTCGAAACGGCTCAAGGTAAGGTTCACAAATGCTTCCCAGCATTTGTCCAAATCGAGATGCGCGAATGTCGGGAACCCATGACATAAAAATGTAAATAATGAGCGCCCATGAATAAATCTCGATTAACTGAAGCAAAATCCTAAGTACGATTTCCATATACGGTTACCACCTCTTTACGTTGCTTGTTTCATGTTCAGTGAGCATATCTGAAATGCTACCACTAACATCGACATTGTCTGGCGTACATAAAAAAATATCGGTTCCGATTTTTTGAATGTCACCACCTAAAGCATAAACCGTTCCGCTTAAAAAGTCGACTATTCTTACTGCTTGATCACGCTGAATTCGCTGTAAATTGACAACAACGACTTTGCGGTTCTTTAAATGATCGGTAATATCTTGGGCTTCGGCATAAACGCGTGGTTCAGATAAGACCATCTTCGATGACTTTTGTACGCTTTGCAAACTTATAACATTTTGCTGCTGACTGCTAACTTGCTTTTGCGTCTTAGAAGGTTGAACAGCAGCAGGTTCATTGTCATATTCTTTTTGTTCATATCGTTCTTCTACGTACTCTTCTGTCTCATCATCCATGGCAAAAAAATTTTTAAAACGATTCTTCATACTCATCGCCTGACACCTCCTTAACGTTCTTAACCAACCAGTGTGGTTCCTAATCGAATAAATGTTGCTCCTTCTTCAATAGCAATTTGGTAATCATTTGACATTCCCATTGAAAGCTCTTGGCAAGGAGCATAGCGTAAATTAAGAGTTTGAATTTCTTGCTGTAGCTTTTTTAAATCTTTAAAACAATTTCTTAATACCTTCTCATCGTCCGTATGAGGAGCCATTGTCATTAACCCAACAACTTGAACATTTGGGTATTCCTCTAATGCTTGAATAAATGGAACAACCTCATCTGCTGATAGCCCATGCTTAGATTCTTCTTCCGCAACGTTTACCTGTACAAAGCATTTTACTGGCTTACTCGCTCGCTTATTAATCTCTTTTGCTAGCGATAAACGATCTAACGAATGAATATACGATGCTTGATTGATAATATTTTTCACTTTACGCGTTTGGAGCGTTCCAATAAAGTGCCATGTGGCCTTGTCACCAATTTCCTCATACTTCTCCGTCATGCCCTCATCACGATTTTCTCCTAGATGTATAAGGCCTGCTTCTACGGCCTCTTGTGCGCGCTCAGTAGAAACGTATTTTGTTACGGCTACAACCCTTACTTCTTCTGGGTGACGCCCTACCTTCTCACAGGCTAGGTTAATTTGTTCTTTTACTTGTTCTAAATTGCTTGCTACGCTTGCTGTCACTATGTAGTCAATCCTCCTTAAAACCTATAAAGCTAAACATACGACCGGTTTTACCTTGATCGCGACGATGCGAAAAGAATAGATCATCTTCACAGCTTGTACAATGGGATGAAACGATAATATTTGCTTCATTAACACCAGCTTTTTTCATCAAATAAACATTTAGTTTTTTCAAATCTAGTCGATATTGATTCGGAGAAATTTGCACATATACGTCCGCTGACGCCGCTACTTCATTCACTGCTGAAATGACGCGGTCATCGACAATATAGCAGCATGATTCAATCGCTGGCCCTACAGCAGCATAAATATCTTCAACGGGTATTTGCTCTTCCTGTACCCATTTTCGAATCATCTCACCCGCAATATCTTTAACTGTTCCTTGCCATCCAGCATGAGCTAGCCCTACCATATGATGATTTGGAGCATAAAAATATAGAGGTACACAGTCTGCATAGCATAGTGCTAACAAGACGTTTGATTCATTTGTATAAATTCCATCTGTTTGTGCAATTCCATCTTCATAAGCATGCATTCCCTTTCCTGATTGCTTACGCGTTACTTTTTGTACAACCGAATTATGTACTTGTTCAGCGCAAACCCAATTCGATAAGGGCATATTTAGATGGTTAGCTAATAGTTCTCTATTTAAAATAACGTGTTCTTTGTTGTCATGTACGTGCAGTCCAAGGTTGAATGAAGTAAACGGAGGCTCACTTATTCCACCGTTTTTAGTCGTAAAGCCACTTAACAGCTGACTATTTTCATCCATCCACGGACGAAGCCACATAAACGATTCATGATGGCTTTTTGTAAAAGCAGCTTTATTCATGTATGTGACACACCCTTTATCTATTGTTCTCAAATATTGTACCACAGATTGAGAATAGCTGTTTATAAAAATACATTAATTCTCTTCAAGTTCGTAGCTGTCTTTATAGCGTACTAAAATAACGTCAGAACCAATCTTTACGATATTTCGCCACGGAATGACAATTTCCTCTTCTTTCCCAAAAAAACCAAGCATTCTTGAGTTCCCAATGACAATCGCTTGAATTTTACCAGTGGCTAAATCAATATCAATATCTCCTACATGTCCAAGGCGCTTGCCGTCTGCTACGTTAACCACATCTTTAATTTGAAATTCAGAAATCTTTAACATCCCTATTCCCCCTATTCTCTTAGCCAACACGTTATTTTAAAAAACGTAGAAATCTCTTTGTATATGTATATTTAAACTTGAGTGATTTCATGAAAGAAACGGTAATTTTACGCGCTTTTTCTTCTATCAAACAAACCGCCGCACAGACTGATCCATGCGGCGGTTTATCATACGTATGAAGCCAAAAATATTAGCTTTGAATGTTCTTATTCATCTGTTTAATGGCTGCTTTTTCTAAACGAGATACCTGTGCTTGTGAAATCCCAATTTCATCAGCCACTTCCATTTGAGTCTTTCCTTGAAAGAAGCGTTTTCGTAAAATTAGTTTTTCTCTCTCATTTAGTCGACGCATCCCTTCCTGTAAGGCTATTTCTTCAATCCAAGTAGAATCGCGATTTCGCTCGTCACTAAGCTGATCCATCACATAAATAGGATCTCCTCCATCATTGTAGATAGGTTCAAATAATGATACTGGGTCTTGAATAGCGTCTAACGCAAATACAATATCTTCATGTGGAACTTCTAATACTTTGGCTATTTCTTCTGCAGTTGGCTCTTTTGATGTTTCACTCATTAATCTTTCTCGAACTTGGAGTGCCTTATATGCAATGTCTCTTAATGATCTTGATACCCGAATTGGGTTATTGTCTCGCAAGTAGCGGCGAATTTCTCCAATAATCATCGGAACAGCATATGTAGAAAATTTTACGTTTTGTCCTAAATCAAAGTTGTCAATAGATTTCATGAGGCCAATACAACCCACTTGAAATAAATCATCAACGAATTCTCCGCGATTATTAAAACGCTGAATTACACTTAGAACAAGACGTAGGTTACCACTCACTAACTTCTCACGAGCGGTTTCATCACCAGCTTGCAGCTCCTTAAATAAAAGGCGCATCTCATCATTATTCAATACAGGAAGCTTTGAAGTATCTACTCCACAAATTTCTACTTTATTTCTTGTCAATTCTTTCCCTCCTCACAGGAGATGATGTTCTGAGTTCAGTATCTCCTTGAAAGGAAAAAATATGCACATTCAAAATTCTTACATTTTATTCCTGAAACAAAATGCGGTAACAGCAGAGTCAGAACGCCTACTTGTTACCGCATTTTGTTACACCATTTTATTAAATTCTTTTCGGAGCCTTTTAATAATTCGCTTTTCTAATCGTGAAATATACGATTGAGAAATACCAAGCATATCCGCTACATCCTTTTGCGTTTTCTCTTCCCCACCTGCTAATCCAAATCTTAACTCCATAATTTGCTTTTCACGATCATTAAGTTGATGTAAAGCTTTTAATAACAGCTTCCTATCTACATTCGCTTCTAAGTCTTTTGTAATGATATCTTCTTCCGTTCCCATTACATCCGAAAGTAAAAGCTCATTCCCATCCCAATCAATGTTTAACGGCTCATCAAACGAAACTTCTGAACGAATCTTGTTATTTCGTCTTAAATACATGAGAATTTCATTTTCAATACATCTCGATGCGTACGTAGCTAGTTTGATTTTCTTTTCTGGATTAAATGTATTTACTGCTTTTATTAATCCTATTGTCCCAATGCTAATTAAGTCCTCAATATTAATCCCCGTATTTTCAAATTTACGTGCAATATAGACAACTAGGCGTAAGTTTCGCTCAATTAGTAAAGACCTTGCCGCTTCATCACCAGAAGGAAGTTTTTTCAGTAACACTTCTTCTTCATCTTTTGTTAGAGGTGGCGGTAATGCTTCGCTCCCACCAATATAATATACTTCATCTGTTTTAATTTTTAATTTAATTAATAACTTGTACCACCATAACTGTAGCCGAATACGATATGTAGACATTCAATTTCCCCCTTTATTTTTGTTCAAATTAAGAAGCTGAGCTGACTTCTCCAATGACTAATAGCTTAGGATGAATAATTGATTCATATTGTCCTTCAACCGATAATGTTGTATGGCTAATTCCAACCAACACCTTTTCAACATGAATTTCTTGGGAGTTATGAACAATGGTTACATGATCTGGCTTTAGAGCCAACAATAGCTGATTAGACTGTCCGACACTTCTATACGGCACAAATCTCACCCTCGCATACCAGTCATGATCAATATCCTCATCATGCGAAAATGATTGGACATTTTTACTTAATTGAAGCAGCGAGGAAGGAAGGACTTCTTCAAGTAAGGATGCTGCAACAATCATAACAGGTGTTTTCGTTAATGGATCAACAAGCTGGTTACCGCTATCAATAAGACCTTTTGTATGAATTTCTACACCGTTTAAACTAATCTTCACATCCGCTAGCTGATCAAACGTAATGTTTTTCATCTTCATATCTTCAACTCTAGCCTTTGAGAAGTAGGCTAGAATAGGGAAGCCTAAGCATACGAATAACCAGCTGATAGGGTCTCCAAACTGTGGCTGTGTACTCACCATTTCATCTACCAGCAAATATTGTTGATCAAACAAAAAATGAATTCCTACTAACCCACCACCTACGACAAACGTTGAAAAATAAAATGTTAATAAGTTTTCAATAAAAAAGCGAAGACGCTTATACCCAAAAGCTACTAACACCATAATGAGGGAGAACAGAATTTTAACTGCGGGATGCAGCATAATATCAGAAAATTGAGTAAACATAAGAAGTACAATTAAAGAGCCAATAAATCCCCCTAAGCACAGTCGCCACCATTTAAACTGCCGCTTTAAAACCGTTGCGCATAAAAGCAACAAAATTGTATCTAATCCAAAATTAAGAATCCAGATTAAATCTAAATAGATTGGCACTGATTGAACCTCTCCATTCCTCTTAATCTCTTTTGTTAAAAATTAGTATAAAGCATAATCTAGTAGAAAGTCTGTCATTTCATGGGGGGAAACAAGCAGTATTTTTGAGGAAATAATCCGATATTTGTCATTCTTTATCTATTGAGCAAAGAATAAAGAAAAAAGAAAAACGCGCTGATCTCTTTTAAGATCAGCACGTTTTTTTAGCGTCTACGATTTCGGTTACGTAAGAACGTTGGAATATCTAAAGCATCATCTGATGATTGAGGCTGCGTTGGGCGAGAATATTCTTGTTGAACAGGCTCTTCACGCTTCACTTCACGCTTTGGCGGAGCCACAGGCTGTTGCTGTTGCTGCACACGGTTAGCTGTTAAAGATGGTCGTCCTGGCTTACCTTGAGACAGGTCTTGATCACTAAAGCCTGTTGCAATAACAGTAACAACAATTTCGTCTTTCAGGTTTTCATTGATAACAGAACCGAAAATCATGTTTACTTCTTGGTCTGATGCAGAAGCAACAATGTCAGCCGCCTCTTGAACTTCATAAAGGCTTAAGTTTGTTCCACCTGTAATGTTCATCAGTACACCTTGAGCACCGTCAATAGACGTTTCAAGTAATGGACTTGAAATAGCTTTTTTGGCTGCCTCAGCCGCACGATTTTCACCTGTTGCAATACCGATTCCCATTAAAGCAGAACCCTTGTTAGACATAATTGTTTTTACATCAGCAAAGTCTAAGTTAATAAGTCCAGGTACCGCGATTAAATCAGAGATACCTTGTACACCTTGACGTAGCACATTATCTGCTTCACGGAATGCTTCCAGCATTGGCGTGTTTTTATCTACAATCTCTAATAAGCGATCGTTTGGAATAACGATTAGCGTATCGACAGCTTCTTTCATAGAAGCGATACCACCAGCTGCTTGCGTAGAACGTTTACGCCCCTCAAATGTGAACGGACGTGTGACAACGCCTACTGTTAAAGCGCCGAGTTCTCTTGCGATTTGAGCAATAACAGGAGCAGCACCAGTTCCTGTTCCACCACCCATACCTGCAGTAACGAACACCATATCTGCACCTTTTAAAGCTTCTTGAATTTGTTCTTTACTTTCTTCCGCTGCTTTTTTTCCTACTTCCGGATTGGCTCCAGCACCAAGACCGCGAGTAAGCTTAGCGCCGATTTGCATTTTTGTTTCTGCTTTTGATAAATTTAACGCTTGGGCATCTGTGTTAACCGCAATAAACTCTACGCCTTGAACACCGTGTTCAATCATACGGTTTACTGCGTTGTTACCGCCGCCCCCTACACCGATTACTTTTATCGTTGCTAATTGGTCTACACTTGTATCAAACTCCAACATGATAGTTCCTCCTAATTCATCGAAATTACCAATCCGTAACGTTAATCAAAGAAGTATCCAAAAAACTTCTTCATTAAATTTTGGTCATTTTTCTTTTTTGGCTTCTCATTTGACTGCTGTGGCTGCGCTTGTTGCTGCTGAGGTTTCGCTGCTGGAACAAACTCTTCCTCAAACACTTGCTCTTCCACAACTGGGGCTCCAATTTCACGCCCTTGAATTTTTGCATTTTTATAAGCGAACTTAATGAGACCTACACCCGTTGTGTAATGCGGCTCACGAACTCCAATATAATCAGGTACAGCAATGCGCACATTGTTTTTTAACACAACTTGTGCTAGCTCTAAAATGCCTGGCATTGCTACAACACCACCTGTTAGAACAAAACCACCAGGAATATCTTTGTATCCTAAACGGTTCACTTCCTGCGTTATCATCTCAAAGATCTCTTCTAATCTAGCTTCAATAATATCAGAGATTTCGAGTTGATTAAACTGCTGGTGCTGATCGCTACCAATAATAGGTACGCTAAATACCTCTTCTTCTGATGCATGGTCATAGAAAGCATGTCCATGCTTAATTTTAATAGCTTCTGCATCTTCTGTTGATGTTCGAAGCCCAATTGATAAGTCTTTTGTAATATGTTCTCCACCAATTGCTACTACGGTCGTCACTTTTAAATGCCCTTGATCGAAGATAGCAATAGTAGTAGAGCCTCCGCCGATATCAACCAGTGCAACTCCTAGGTTTTTTTCATCGCGAGACAAAGCAATTGAACCAGAGGCAAGTGGCTGTAAGCAAATATCACTGATTTCTAAACCGGCTCTCTCTACACAGCGTAATAAGTTATGTAACACCGTTCTAGACCCCGTAATAATTGTGCCTTCCATTTCTAAGCGTACGCCAATCATCCCACGAGGATCATTAATTCCCTCTAATCCATCTACGATAAACTGCTTCGGAATAACATCAATGATTTCACGATCAGGTGGAATGGACATAACTTGTGCTGCATCAATTACTCGGTGAATATCTTCATTAGCAATTTCACGATTTTCACTTGATACCGCCACGACACCGTGACAATCTTGTAAAAACACATGGTTCCCACTAATGCCCACGACTACCTTTTTAATTGTAATGCCAACCATTCTTTCAGCTTGTTCTATTGCTTTTCTAATTGATTGAACTGTTGCGTCTATATCAACGATAGAACCTTTTTTCAACCCGTGTGACTTTACATTCCCCACACCAATGATATTCAATGAATCGTTACTCATCTCTCCGATGATTACTTTCACACTGGATGTACCGATGTCTAAACTAACGTATATTTCATTGCTGTTCATTCTTTGGCACCTCCTTTTACATTCTACACATCTTTACTACTTTGACGTCAGAAGAACAACAAACTTTCGATTTAGCTTTTATTATATGAAAATATTCAACAAACTAAGCTTTTTCCCTTTTGTAAATTCAATTTTTTTCGACTTTTTCATGTTAGTCTTTCAATTTCATTCAATTAATTGATTCAAATACGTTTTTATACCGAACGTATATTTTTTCATAGAATAACTATTTACTATAACTATAAGTCTACACCATGAATGAAAGCTAGAAAAGCGAAATTTCAACGTTTCCCTAATTATGTTATCTTTTTTAACACATTAAGGTTATATCACGTTCTTCACTCGCTGTTACAGCCATCAAACGAAAGGGTTGACGGCTATTCATCGCTTTTCTGTTCATTTTTCTTATAGGGTGTAAAAGAGTTTCCTTCCAAATCAATTACGCCTTGTTGTTCTGGCGTTAACTCTTTTACAATAGCTGGATAGTACACAATTTTTTCCGAGAAATTTTTTATCTTTGCACTCACTTCTCTACCATCGTTCATAAACACTTCAACTTGGAGAGGTTCTGCTTTAGTAGGCATATAGTAAATCTCTGAAATAGAACTTGCAAGGCTTACCGGCGTCTTGGCTAGTTCCTGTACCATCTCTTGAATAGCTTCCGGGTCATTCCATTCTACAAGCAAAGGAGCACTTGATATCATTTCGCTACTTTTGATTGCTTTAAGAACTTTTCCATTTTCATTGACGGGGAAATATGTACCGTTTGAAAATACGTATGCTGTGCGCTCGTATTCTTTCACTTTAATTGTTACCTTATTAGGAAAGCTTTTAATAATCGTCGCTGTTTGAATTTCAGGATGCTTTTCTACCAGCTCGCTTACCTGATCTTTATCGACTTCCCAATAGCTTGTTTTATTTGTTAGGTTGCTTGCTTTTATAACATCCTTACTACCCACATATTCGTTCCCTATAACTTCAATTTTTGAAATATTACTTAGGGATGATTGCGAATATACAATGAATAGAATAAGGATGAAAAAGAGTGATAAATAAAAGATAAGCCGCCTATTTGTTTTATGCTTACGCTGCTCTTTGAGCTTAGGCACGCGATCTTCAAGAACAATTAACTTGCTTTTATCTTTATCCATTTTGTTTCACCCTTACCCTGTTGAGAAAGCGCCCTGCTTTCCCTCACTCATTTTCCCATTTTCTTGTTAGAATACCTTGATTATAGCATAGAATCAAGGTCCATCCCCTTAGTTTTTGCATCGTTTTGTTATTAACGACCTATTATTTCTACTTCTGTATGCATGTCAATGTCAAAGCGTTCTTTGATTGTTTTTTTTACATGATCAATCAATGCCAAGACATCGCTTGCCGTGCCGTTACCCGTATTTACAATGAAGTTACCGTGCATTTCACTAATTTGGGCTCCACCAATTGAATAACCTTTTAAGCCAGACTTCTCAATTAGATCTCCCGCATAGTTTGGTAGTGGGTTTCTGAAAATACTACCTGCACAAGGGAAGTTCCAAGGCTGTGTTTCACGACGATAATCTTTGTTCTTTTGCATAACTCCTACGATTTCATCGCGAGTTCCTTTCTTTAGCTGTAGAACTGCCTGCACGCAAACCCCTGGGCGCTCTTTTTGTAAAATTGAGTTGCGATAAGAAAACTTCATCTCTTTATTTGAAAGCCATTCTAACGTTCCGTCTTCAAATAAAATATACGCTTTTTCTAGTATTTGTGACATATCAGAACCGTGAGCACCTGCATTCATGTAGACTGCACCGCCCACTGAACCTGGAATACCACTTGAAAACTCAAGGCCTGATAAACCCTGCTTTGTAATAACAGTAGCAAGTTTAATGCTAGGGTAGCCTCCTCCTACTGTAACGCGCTCTCCGTCAATTTGTAAATCATCAAGTCCTGCTCCTAACTTAATGACAACACCTTCAATTCCTTTATCCGATACCAATAGGTTAGAGCCGCGTCCAATAGCTCTCCACTTCACGTTATGTTTACGAATAATGTCCATTGCTATTTTTAGATTTTCTACAGAGCTTGGTTCCAAAAGTACATCGGCAGGTCCACCAATCTTCATTGTTGTATGTTTGGACAACGGTTCATTTTCACGAACTCTTCCAATATTTAATTCCATTAATTCTTTTACTAAAGCTTCCATAAGAACCTCCTACTAACCATTTTTACTGTTGTCATCCATCATTACATTTATTTATCGTATGACATTCACCTAAAGAATGTACGTCTATTTTAGATTTTAGTGAAGCTTTCAATATTATTTTATCAATTGTTTTAATATATTTCATGCAATAACCTATGTAAACAGGATTTGCTAGCTTATTATAAAAAAATACTCAATCTTTCACATCATATCATAGTTGACAGTAGATTTGGTTATGACAACATTACATTTTTAAAACATTTCATTCAAAAATATCATACACCTGTAAAGAAACAAAATAAACCGCCAATTAACACCTATTTTTCATAGGTTTCATTGACGGTTTATCATTAGGTTTATCGTTAAGTTAATATGGTATCTTTAATAGCGAGAGTAGCGACTAACATTCAGCAATACTCCTACTGCAGCAAGCATTAAAGTCAGTGAAGAACCTCCATAACTTAGAAACGGCAGTGTAATACCGGTAACTGGCATCAATCCAGTTACTACTCCAATATTAATCATAACCTGAATGGCAATCATTGAAATAATCCCAAGTGCTAAGAAACTACCGTATAGATCGGGCGCACCTAGCGCTACTCGTATACCACGCCATAATAACAAGCTAAATAGTACTAAAACCAATGAGCCTCCGATAAAACCAAGCTCTTCTGACAGAATTGCAAAGATAAAATCTGTCTGAGGCTCTGGTAAGTAGAAAAACTTCTGCCGGCTTTGCCCCAACCCTAATCCTAAAAGTCCTCCTGGCCCAATTGCATATAAGGACTGAATAATTTGAAAGCCGCTTCCTAACGGATCTTCCCATGGATCTAAAAACGAAGTGATTCGTTTAATTCGATAAGGAGCAGATAATACAAGTACAACAAATCCTCCTATGCCAAGTAAACCCAGGCCTACAAAGTGACTAATACGAGCCCCTGAGACAAAAATCATAACGATACATGTTCCCACTAGTACTGTTCCTGTTCCTAAATCTGGCTGAAGCATAATGATACCAAAAGCCAGGAACACAAAAGATAAAGCTGGTACCATCCCTTTTTTAAAGGATGTTATGTTCTTTTGATTTTCCGATAAATATTTGGCTAAAAAGGTAATCATTGCAAATTTCATAAATTCCGAGGGCTGAATTGAAAAAGCGCCTACCCCAATCCAACTTTGAGAACCGTTCCTTACCAAACCTACACCCGGAATTAAAACCAATATTAATAGTACAAAACAAATAATGACAAGCGTTTTGGACCACGTTCGCCATGTCCAATAGTCAATGTTCATAATGACAAACATAGCGCATATACCTAACCCAGCAAATAAAAGCTGACGCTTGGCAAAAAAGAATGAATCCTCAAACTTATATGTAGCCCATACTGCGCTTGCACTGTAAACCATAATAAGCCCAATCGTTAAAAGTGCTAGTGTAACGATTATAAGAAAAAAATCTGGCGTAGACCTTTTCGTCGACAATGTCATGCACCTCGAAACAATAGATTAGGGCTCTTGTTTTCTAGGTGTCTAGACAAGCCCTTATTTCAGTTTATGCACAGACTTGATAAACATGTCTCCACGTTCTTCAAAAGTTTTGAACTGATCCCAGCTTGCACAAGCCGGAGATAATAGTACAACATCATCTTCTTCTGAACAGTCATATGCTTCAATTACTGCTTGTTTAACATTATCGACACGTTTAACCACTTGTATTCCTGCTTCTTTTGCGACGCGCTCAATTTTTGGTGCGGTTTCACCAAATGTAATGACAGCTTTCACATGTTCCAAGGATGGTTTTAATTCATCGAATTCATTACCTCGGTCCAATCCACCGGCTAATAAAATGGTCGGCTGTGTAAAAGCAGACAGCGCTACTGTTGTTGCCAATATATTGGTAGCTTTAGAGTCGTTGTAGAATTTACGCTTGTTAATGGTTGTCACATACTGAACGCGATGTTTAACGCCTGCAAACATTGTAAGCACTCGATATATCGCTTCGTTTGAACAACCCAACAGCTTAACGACCGCAATTGCAGCTAAAATATTTTCTAAATTATGCTTACCTGGTAAAACAACATCTTTTACATTCATAACCGCTTCGTTACAGAAATATAGCTGGTTGTTTAGCAGGTATGCACCATCTTTTACTTCTTCTTTAACAGAAAACGGCACAATTTGTGCAGCAATACCTTCGCTTACTTTCCTCACTTCTGCATCATCCATGTTAACCACAGCAAAATCATCTTGTGTTTGATTTTTAAAGATATTGGCTTTCGCTTGCGCATACTCTTCCTTCGTACCGTGATAATCTAAGTGCGCTTCAAATAGGTTCAAAAATAAAGAAATCTTGGGTTTAAAAGTTTCAATGCCCATCAATTGAAATGAAGAAAGTTCCGTTACAATAATGTTTTCTGACTTTGCTTCCTGCGCCACTTCACAAGCCACTGTACCAATATTACCTGCAATTAGCGGGTTTTTACGATCTTCTTCTAGCATTTTATAAATTAACGTAGTGGTTGTTGTTTTTCCGTTACTCCCCGTAATCCCTATGAAAGGCGCTTCGCTAACTTGATATGCTAGTTCTACTTCAGTAATAATTGAGAGCTTGCGCTTTAATGCTTCCTGAAGAAGAGGGTTAGAATACGGAATCCCTGGGTTTTTTATAATTACATCCACACCATCAAGTAGCTCTAATGGGTGATGACCACAAACCACCTTAATGCCAATAGCTTCAAGTTCCTGAGCTGCATCATTTTCATCATATGGTTTCTGATCGTTCACAACCACTTTCGCCCCTAGACTCTTTACAAGTTTTGCTGCTGCTAACCCACTTTTTGCAAGCCCTAAAATAAGTACTTGTTTATTTTGATAACCATCAATTGTTTTCACTTATATCCACACCTCAATGTAAATTCCAAGCATTGCAAACAATAATCCTACAGCCCAAAATGTCATAACGACGCGCCACTCGGACCAACCGCTTAGCTCATAGTGATGATGTAATGGACTCATTTTGAAAACGCGTCTGCCCGTTGTTTTAAATGATGCTACCTGAATCATAACGGATAACGTCTCGATAACAAAAACACCGCCAATGATAACAAGTAAAAATTCCATTTTCATTAAAATTGCAATCGTTGCAATAGCTCCACCTAAAGCTAGTGAGCCTGTGTCTCCCATGAACACTTTTGCTGGATATGCGTTAAATACTAAAAAGCCTAAAACTGCGCCTACAACAGCGACTGAAAAAATAGAAATCTCCAATTGACCTGCATTCCATGCTAAAACAGCAAAGGCACCAAAGGAAATCGCGCTTGTACCTGATACTAAACCGTCTAGACCATCTGTTAAGTTTACTGCGTTTGAGAAGCCGACCAACCAGATGATTAAGAAGATAACATAAAACCACCCAAGATCAATTGGCGTTGGAATTCCCGGAATCGTTACTTCAGTTGAAAATTCAAATTGTCTAGCGATGAAATAAAAAATAATCGCAATAACCACTTGCCCTAAAAACTTTTGCTTTGACGTTAGACCTAAATTTCGCTTTAATACCACTTTAATAAAATCATCTAAAAAACCTAACAATCCAAAACCAATTGTTACAAATAACAGCAGGAACGTACGATACGTTACCTCTGCATATTGATTAGCCATGATTAGCGTTGCCACAATGATTGATAGTAAAATCATGATCCCGCCCATTGTAGGCGTTCCTGATTTTTTCTGGTGTGATTTTGGTCCTTCATCGCGAATACTTTGACCAAACTTTAATCTTCGTAAAAACGGAATGAATACCGGCGACAATAAAACCGTAATGAGGAAGGCTAAGCCGATGGTTAATAAAATAGCTGGCTCTAGCATGTCATTCCCTCCTCATTTAATGTATTGATGTTTCCTAGTTTTTGTTTCAAACAATTCATTACAAATTTCGCTCCCTAATCATTTTACGTGCTACTTCACGATCATCAAAATCCAGAACTTGATTACCAACAATTTGATAAGTCTCATGCCCTTTTCCTGCAATGACAATAACATCATCTTTCTGAGCTTTTGATACCGCAAATTTGATGGCTTCTGCTCGGTCAACAATCGTAACGAAATTATCTGTTTTAATCCCTTGTTCCATATCATGTAAAATGGCTTCTGGATCTTCACTTCTTGGGTTATCAGATGTTAAGATAGCCTCCGTACTGTAAGAAGCTGCAATGTTCGCCATAATTGGACGCTTTGTGCGATCACGATCTCCACCGCATCCAACAATAGTATAGATATTATTTGTTGCAAATTGCTTTACCGTTTGCAACACATTTTCCAAGCTATCTGGTGTATGTGCGTAATCAACAATGACCGTAAATTCTTGGTTTTCATTTACTAACTCGAAACGACCAGAGACTCCTTGTAATTTCGTTATTTCCTCGACAATAACGGACAGTGGCATATCCGATACTAAGCAAGCTGCAGTTGCTGCTAGTACGTTATATACGCTAAATTTCCCAACAAGCTGCATCGTTACTTCCACGCTCTCCATAGGAGTTACAAGCGTAAATGTTGTACCACCGTTTGTCATTTTAATATTTTTTGCACGTATATCACTTTCATTATCAATGCCATATGTAATGACTGTAGCTGCCGTGCTGCGAATATATTCTTCTGATGCTTTATCATCCGCGTTTAAAATCGCAAACTTAGGGCGCTTGTCGCTATAATAAGCATTGCCTAATTGAGCAAATAATAGCCCTTTCGCTCGACGATAATCATCCATTGTCTCATGATAATCTAGGTGATCTTGAGTCAGATTTGTAAACACAGCAACATCAAAGTCACATCCGTGCACTCTCCCCATATCAAGCGCGTGTGAAGATACTTCCATCATTGCTACTTCAACATCTTCTTCTACCATTTGTCCAAATGTTTTTTGTAAAGTTAGTGATTCTGGCGTGGTATTTTTCACGTCATACGACTGATCGCCAATACGGATTTCAATTGTACCAATGAGCCCTGTTTTCTTTTGCTGCGCTTTAAACATATGTTCGATCAAATGTGTAATGGTTGTTTTACCATTTGTTCCAGTTACGCCAATTAAACGTAATTTTTGCGTTGGGTGGCCATAAAACGCATCTGCTAACACAGCCATTGCTCTTTTGGTACTCTTGACTAAGATAACAGGAACGTCCACATCAAGCGGACGTTCCGCTAGAATAGCCACGGCACCTTTTTCGACAGCTGTTTGCGCAAAATCGTGTCCATCAACCGTATAACCGTTTACGCAAATAAACAGTGCTCTCGGCTTTACTTCTCTTGAATCCATTTCAATTGAAGTAATTTCAATGTTTTTTTCAGGAATTTGCACGAAGTCATGTAAATGTCCTAATAGCTTTCTTAAATCCATTGTTACCATGTCCTCTCTATGTGTAAAGCGAAATATCACCTTGAACATTTTACAGAAAAAGAAGCCACGAGGGAACTCCCTCAAGGCTTAATTGTCTCAAACATACAAGTAGATAGTTCCACTTATAGTGAATAAAACGAATAGAATAAAAGAGTTGGGTCATGCCATTACTTATTCTATAAAATGAAACATCTTCTATTGTACCACGTAATCACTCATATATATATGACTTAATTACTCATGTATACTCGAATTGTTTCGCCTTCTTTCACCTTCGTTCCAGCCTCCGGTGATTGTTTAATGACCTTTTCCCCTGAACCACTCACATCTAATTTTAAATTAACTAACTGCTCTTGTAACTCTTTTTTTGATAACCCTACAAAATTTGGTACTTTTATCATTGGTGTATCCAGCCACGTCAATTCCTTTTCAATTTGGCCTGTACGAGGTTGTACACCTAACACTGGCAAGCTATCTTCCATAATCTTTCCTACGATTGGTGCAGCAACGACTCCACCAAATTGAGTAGTGCCTTTTGGATTATCTACCGCTACATATACCACTAGTTCGGGATCATCGGCGGGAGCAAATCCAATAAATGAAACAATATGATTATTTTCTAAATACTTTCCATCTTTTGCTTTTTGAGCTGTTCCCGTCTTACCACCGACTCTGTATCCTTCTACAAACGCATTTTTACCTGACCCTTGAGCAACGACGCTCTCAAGAGCAAATCGAACTTGTTTTGATGTTTCTTCAGAAATAACTTTGCGCTTCGCTTCAGGTTCATTTTTCCGAACAACATTTCCGGTTTTGGGATCAACCCATTCCCTAGCAATATAAGGCGTATACAAGGTCCCACCATTTACAGCTGCTGCTACGGCAGCAACTTGTTGAATAGGCGTAACAGCCACCCCTTGACCAAAAGCAGTAGTTGCCTGTTCTACTGGACCAACACGGTCGAGCGGAAATAAAATCCCTCTTGCTTCACCCTGTAAGTCAATACCCGTTTTGTCACCAAAACCAAAGTTACGGATGTATTTAAAAAGCGTGTCTTTCCCTAAACGCTCCCCGAGTTCGACAAAACCTGGGTTACAAGAATTTTGTACAACCTCTAAGAAAGTCTGCTGTCCATGTCCTCCACGCTTCCAGCACCTTAGTCTCGCACCGCCCACTTCTGCAGCTCCATCATCATAAAATTGGTCCTTCAATAAATCAACCTTCTTTTCTTCTAAAGAAGCTGCTAGGGTGATGATTTTAAAAGTGGAACCAGGTTCATACGCACTCCATATCGGAAGGTTACGGTTATAAACATCTGGGTCAACCGTTTGGAAATCAGCAGGGTCAAATGTTGGCCTACTTGACATTCCTAAAATTTCACCCGTTTTAGGATTCATTGCAATAGCAATCATCCCATCTGGGTTATAGGTAGTTTGTGCATTATCGAGCTCTCGCTCAATAATTGTATTTACTCTAGAATCAATGGTTAACCTTAAATCCAGTCCATCAACCGGCTCTGTGTAATCATCTGCAATATTGGGCATTTTCTTTCCTTTTGCATCTGAATAGAGCTTAACTGAACCTTGTTCACCTTTTAACTCCTTATCATAGTAAAGTTCCAAGCCCATTAAACCTTGGTTATCAACTCCCGCAAATCCTAACACATGCGAGAGATAGCTACCGAATGGATAATGGCGCTTAGAATCTTCTGCAATATACACACCTTTTAGATTCAAATTTCTCACTTCATTTGCTTTAGCATGTGAGATTTTACGGCCTTCGGGGCGTAGATAGACGCTAGAAGCGGACTTGGTAATTTGTTCATATACTTTTTCTTTCGTTGTATTTAACACTTTTGCCAGCTGTTCAGCTGTATTTGCCGGATCTTCAACTTGCCTTGGCATAATTAAAACCGTCGGAGCGCTTTTATTCGTAGCTAGTGGTACATCGTTACGATCTAGGATTTTCCCTCTCTCTGGTTCAAAAGGGATATTTCTGCTCCAAAGCCCCTTAGCTTTTTCTGTGAGCGCATCGCCCATGAAAAGTTGCACATACCCAAGCCTTGTGTCAATAATTAAAAAAATTAAAAAACCCGCAATTAAAACTGCTGCTAATCGTTTGCGAACAGTTACTCCTGATACCCGCATATAATAGAACCTCCTCTGAATCGGCTCGTTCCAATATATGCTTGTACACTATTCGATAGAACGTATTTCTAATCAGTTGGTTCAGTTGGTTTTTCGTCTGAACTATCTTGCTCTTCTTTACTTTGAACCTCTTCTTCTTTCTGCTTTACTTCTACAGCTTCCGAAAGGGATTCGGGAGGTTCAAGCTCTACCACTAAATAGCTACCTTCTTTAACAGCTTTACCAGGTTTAATACTTTGAGTCACAACAAAGCCACTGTCTAATGCACTAACTTTTATATTCATAAACTCAGTAAATCTGATCACATCGCGGTGAGACCAGCCGGTTATATCGGGCATCGTTGGTGTACCTTTTGTTTGTAAAAATACCTTTTCTCCGCTAATAACAGTGTGCGCTGCTTTAGGAAATTGGTCATCGATGCTTTTGCCTTCTCCAACAATGACAGGCGTTAATCCTTTTGCTTCTAATTCTTTCTTGACGTCACCTACTGATTTACCTTCATAACTATCAAGTTTAATTTCAGAAGATGTGCTTTTTTGCTTCTGCTTTTCTTCATCTGTTTCTTTAGGCTTAACTCCTAACGCTTGTAAGCTATTTTTCATAACCGGATTAAAAATCATCGAAAGCGGAGCTGAACCTGACTCTTGAGAAGTTAGGTTTGGATTTTGGACCGCTACATAAACCACTAGCTCGGGGTCTTTCGCTGGTGCAAACCCCATGAATGAGAATAGGTTTTTACCATGTCCATGCAAATATCCTCCTCCGTTCGGATTTGGTATTTGAGCCGTTCCCGTTTTGCCAGCCACGTCATAGCCTTCAATAGCATACGCTTTTCCAGTACCATCATCCTCAGATACAACACTTTCAAGGATATCAAGTACTTCATTGGCTGTTTGTTTTGAAATAGGTTTCCCTACCACTTCTGGCTTCGTTTCTTTTTTCACCTTGTTCGTTGTACCATCTACAACTTTTTCAATGACGTAAGGCTTCATCATTTTACCATCGTTTGCAATGGCAGTAGCAGCTTGAATTTGCTGAATTGGAGTGAATGCTGACCCCTGACCAAATGCAGTCGTCACTCGATCCCTTGGATATTTAGAAATCAGTTTACTAGAAGCTTCTCCAGGCAAGTCGATTCCCGTTTTTTTCATAAATCCGAAATCCTCTAAGTAATTAAAGAGCCTTTCTGTCCCAAGCTTTTCGTTGGCTAGAATCGCAATGGCAACGTTTGACGAACGTCGAATGCCTTCGTCAAACGTAATGGGTCCCCATCCGTTACCACCGTTATGGTCACGAATTGGCGCATCTTTTTCGCTAACTTTGTAAGCTCCTGATTGATAAATATCCTCGCCGTTATAAACACCTTCTTCAATCGCAGCGGCGAGCGTAAAGATTTTCATTGTAGACCCAAGCTCAAAGCTGTCTTCAATAATAGGGTTTCGATAATTTGTAATATCACGAACGTTTGGGTTAAACGTTGGTCGCGTAGACATTGCTAGAATCTCGCCCGTTTTTGGATTTGCAACTACAGCCATAATGTTATCTGGATCGTATTCCTTTTGAGCGTTTGTCAAAGCATCTTCTACAAACGTTTGAATTTTTTCATCAAGGGTTAAGTAAATATTGTCACCGTTTTTTGGAGGGACAATTGATTCTTTTGGATCTGGAAGCTTAATTCCATTTTGACTAGCTTGATAAAATACTTTTCCATCTTCTTCTGTTAGCTGCTTATCATAGACTTGTTCTATCCCCATTTTCCCAACGATTTTTCCTTCATCATTCTTTTGTGCGTAGCCTAAAATGTGAGAGGCAAACACTCCGTTTGGATAAAAACGCTTCGCATCTCGCAAGAACGTAATACCAGGTAACTTAAGCTTTTCAATCTTTTGCTTAGTCGTATTGTTAATATCTCGTCCCCCGGGACCAAGTTCTACTTGAAACGAGCCTTTTTTTACACCTTTATCTAACAAGCTCTGTAATTCTTCCTCTTTCATGTTGAGCAACGGCGCTAATTCTTTTGCTGTTTTTTCCGTATTTACTACGTGCTTTGGCTTGTCTTTATCTTTTGTTTGGTCTGGGTCTAAAATTGCTACAACCGTATATGCTCCCGTGTCGTGTGCAATAGCTTCTCCGTTACGATCATAAATCGTTCCACGCTGTCCTTCAATGGTTGTTTCTCTCGTATATTTTTTTTGTGCGATTTCGGCTAAAGCTTGACCTTCAGCTTTTCCTGTGGCCTGTATATAAAAGAACCTTCCTGTTAATACAAAAAAGAGCAATGCAAATATTACAATCAATATTGCTGCTCCTGTACTAATATTGCTATTTTTCTTAGGCATTTTCATTGGTTCAATTTTCGACTACTTTAACGTTATTTTCGTTTAAACTTAGTCCTAGTTCTTTTGCTTTTGCCCAAATTCGCTCATACGCACTTAGCTCTGTTACCTGAAGCTTCAACTCATTGTTTTTTGTTTCTTGTTTTTGGATGTTTGATTCCAACGCCTGTACTTCTGCATTTGTACTGTAAAGCGTTGCCTGATTAGAAATCATTTGAACTGCACCAAAAAGCATAAGTGCAAGTGTACCTGTATAAACAAACTTTTCACCGACCGAAATCTTTCGTTTCGACTTTTTTACAACTTTACGAACCGGCTGCTTTTGTTGTTCATGTTGCGTGTTAGGTTTAACTTGATACGCTACATTACTCAACACAATCCCCTCCTTTTTTCTCTTTGCCTGTTACGCTTACTTTAATTTCTCAATAATTCTTAACTTCGCAGAACGAGCTCGCTTATTATCAACCACTTCCTCTTCAGAAGGCACAATTGGTTTGCGCGTAATTACCTTCATTTTCGGTTGGAATTCTTCTGGGATAACTGGTAATCCATGTGGAAGCTGTGGGACTGTGCTCGCATTTTTAAATGCTACTTTGCAAATACGATCTTCTAACGAGTGAAAAGTAATAACGCTCACTCGTCCACCAACGCTGATTACGTTCATTGCTTGTTCAACTGCATCTTCAAACACTTGAAGTTCATCGTTTACAGCAATACGAATTGCTTGGAACACACGCTTCGCTGGATGCCCACCCGTTCTACGTGCAGCAGCGGGAATACCGTCTTTGATAATGTCAACAAGTTCCAGAGTTGTTTCAATTGCCTTTTGCTCACGATATGACTCAATTTTTCTAGCAATTTGCTTGGAGAATTTCTCTTCACCATATTGAAAGAAAATCTTCACAAGCTTTTCATAAGGCCATTCATTGATGATATGATAAGCAGAAAGGCTTGAGTTCGTATCCATTCTCATATCAAGAGGGGCATCATGGTGAAAGCTAAAGCCACGCTCCGGGGTATCTAACTGTGGAGATGAAACACCTAAATCAAATAAAACCCCGTCTACTTCTGTGATTCCATGCTCTTCTAATTTTTCTTTTAAATAGCGAAAATTACTTTTTATGAGCGTTACTCGATTTAGATAAGGGGCTAATTTCCCCTTTGCATTTTCAATTGCAATGTCATCTTGATCAAATGCAATTAACCTACCTTCATCAGATAACTTCTTGACGATATATTCACTATGACCTGCTCCGCCAAGCGTACAGTCTACATAAATTCCGTCAGGCTTAATATTTAAGCCTTCTGCTGCTTCTTTTAGCAAAACAGTTGTGTGATTAAACATGTTGACACCTACTTCTTTTTAAACTACTTAATTATGTATAAACACCTTGAAATAAAGGTAAATTTTATACATTTTTAATACCATTTCATTATATATCAAATTTCAACATTTTTTCAGCTATTTATACAAGAATTAAGTAGAATTTTGTCTTTCTGTTACAAAAGGTTTTATTTTGTTAAACACGAGACATATTCCTGGCATAAAAAGTAAGGTGCTACGATGTGTTTTAGAGTTTGTAAAAAAATAACTGTTTAGGATTTGTTTGGTTGCTTTGTGTATGTACACTGTTTCTCTTTTATAAAAGAAAAATCCTGCTTTGCAGCAGGATTTTATTAGAGGTAACAGACCTTTAGATGATGATTAAATTCGACTTCCTCATTGAGTAATTGTGACACGAACTGCATGCCATATTTATTTAAATAATAAGCGACGTTCCAGATTCGTTCTTGAGGAGCTCCATTAGGACGAAGCGCACACTCAATTTTATTGTATTTCGTATGCGTTACATCATGCTTAATGAGCTGTTTAGATTCGACAATTTTTTGAACAGTCTCCATTTGCTTTTGAAGAATTGCTCGATTTTTCAATAGAACTTCTTCAAACGTTTTGTCTTCTTTTTGAACATTTTCACGAAGAGTTTTATGAATTTCTTCTATTTTTTCTTTCGCTTCATTAAAGTATCCTTCATAAGGATTACGAACTTCTGCACGTAGCCATGCTTCTCGCTCTGTAGCTACTCCTTGTACAACTGCTTTTTCTGAATTAATATTTAGTTCTTCTAAATATTTAGCAATGTTACGCTCTACTAACGTATAAGATAGGCGAGGAACAACCGGAGGCATAGTAAAGTTAAAGATATTAAACGCTTGCTGTAACTCTGCCCAATACGCTACTTCACCAGGTCCAGCAACAAAAGCTAATGTTGGAAGCAGATATTCTTGCATTAACGGACGCGTCACTACATTATTGCTTAATAAATGTGGACTTTGCTTTGCAATCTGAATGAGGTTTTCTTTTGAAAAAGACACTTCATCTTGCTTCCCTTTAAAATTCTGAGCTTCATCTCTCTCTAACAAGATACGGTTTCCCTCATGAGAATAGAAAAGATGTGCTGTTTCACTTCCAACGTCAATCACCTTTTTATAGTCATCGCTTAACTTTTTCTGCTGAGCCATAACGGACTGAGAAAGGGCTTCATTTTGCTCGATTAGCTGAATAAAGAACGAGGATTCAATTTTACGCAATTCTTCCGAAGCAGCATCCATTAAAATTAAGCCATACTCCGTAAACAACTTTGTCGTTAAATACGCAAAAAAATCGGTAAAGGTTTGAGATTGCTGAAGCGAGCATTTTAAAAAGGACAATACTTCTTTTGTATGCTCTGTTTCACCAAACAGTTGAAACAAGCTATCAATCCACTCACTACAGGCTTCTTGGTTTATGTTAACATTGGAAACCATATCTTTGGTTTTCAGCGACTGCTTAAACGTTTTTTTAAGCATTTGCCCTTTTTCTTCCACATAAACATGATTAATTTCAGCAAAATCATGATCTTCTCCTGCAATCCAAAATACTGGTAGTACAGGTACTCCCAGCGCTTCTTCTTGCTGTTTCGCTAACAAAATGATTGAAATAACTTTATGGATTGTGTATAGAGGTCCTGTCAAAAGCCCTGCTTGCTGACCACCTACCACGACAACACTGTCTTGGTCACGAAGCTGTTCAATGTTCTCCAAGGTTTTGTTTGACGCATTTAGCTTCTTATTGAATCCCGTCAAGTAC
Source organism: Priestia veravalensis (assembly GCF_001457055.1). NCBI lineage: Bacteria > Bacillati > Bacillota > Bacilli > Caryophanales > Bacillaceae > Priestia > Priestia veravalensis. Next base: position 251,783 of record NZ_KQ758627.1, read on the forward strand.
TCAACAAGCTCTTCTCTTGGATGAGTATAGCTTTTCAGATCATGTAAGCGCTCTTTATAAACATCACTTTTATGTATATTGTAATGAAAGTATGACATAGCTTGGTTGCTACCTTGTATATATTCTTCTGTTAACTTGTTCGTTGCTGATAAAGAGACATCTGTAATCTCCATGAGAGAACTTCCTTTCTATAACTAATACTTGTTCAGTTTACCTAGCTTCATTATCCATATTGTTTCTCGACACGTCTAGTAACATGCTTCATAACTTTAATAATTCAAAGATTAGGCCGCTAACAACTAATAACACATGTGAAAACAAAAAGAAAAAGAAGCTGATTCGAAACATCCCTTTTGTTATTCTTTTCAGCTGTAAGTCTTTCTTCACCTGCCAGTTTATAAGCATCACAATCATCGCCAAAACGAGCAGCACTAAAATAATCAGCCACAAAAAAGACTGGTTGAAAATTTGCTTGGCAAAGTAGTGCGTGGATACAATTAAAAAAATTGTTGAGACATATGTAGAGATGTGAACTGCTTTACGCCGATTTTTCATCACTTTTTTGAGTAGAGTGTATAATACAAAAAAACCTACCACTGGCAGCGTGATAAACGTAGCCAAGATGCTTACAACTAAGCTCCCCATTCACGGTCACCTTCCTTCACTTCCACTATCTTCCAACCCTAATATTCCATTATATACAAAGTGGATAATAGGAGTATTAATTTGGCGCTTAGCCGCTTCTTCTAAAATATAGCCTAATATGGATTCAACTTCTGTTTTTCTTTGCTGTTGAAGATCTTTCCTCATTGATGAATGATTTTGAGCTGTTTTTTCACAAACATCTACTACTCGATTCCAATAGGCTGTTGGGTCTTTTAATCGTAACACAGCATGCAGCTCATTAAAAACGGCTTTCGCTGTTTTATAAAAATAGGAATTATGTATGATTTCACCGTTATTCACTCGGTAAAGAGCTGTTAAAGGGTTGATTACTGCATTCACAACAAGCTTTTGAATAAGCATTTCATACCAATCATTCTCCTGCATAAATGCAAACACATCAGAATGAAACCGTTGAAAGGAAATTAAATCCCCTCCTTTAAACAAAGCAACACGCGTGATGCCAACTCCTGAATGAGTCACCACATCATCTGTTTCTTTCATCGCACCATGCTCAACAACTCCTAAATAGATGGTACGCTGAGGAAGACGTTTTGCCAATGTAACATGACTCATTCCATTTTGAAGGAATAATACCGATGTATGCTTTGGAGCCTTCATTAAGTAAGGAATAATATCTTTAATGCTATATTGCTTAACTGCTACCACAATTAGTTCATAATGCACAAAGGCTTCATCAAGTCTTAAAACCTTCGCATCCACCTTTACCTTTTTCACATTTTTTTTACGCTTTAGCGTTATTCCATGTTCACGCACTTGGTCTGCTTGCTCTTTTCTTCTCGTATACAGAGTAACTTGAGCATGATCAGCCAAGTATGCGCTCACCAAAAGGCCGATTGCGCCCCCTCCAATTACTGCTATCTTCATTAGGCTTTCCTCATTCTATTAGTTTGTTTTCTTACCATATACCTAAACCATTCATAAACCATGTAAGATATTGAACACTTACCTTTACATAAGTAGCACAGATTCTATTAGTTTAGCAAACATTTTTAATCATTAAAACAACATCTCTTCGCATAAAAAGCTAGGCAAGAAATACTCACCTAGCTTTTCTATACTATTCATTTTTGTTCGTTACACTGGATATACAGGGTGTTTTCTTCGAACTTCCGCTATTGTTTTTGTTTCATAATAAGCAAATCGTTCAATTAAAGTTTGGCGAAGGTCATTAGCTGGCACGATATCGTCAATAATCATCTCGGAAGCTAGCGTGTATAAATCAATATGCTCTTTGTACTCTTGTTGCTTCTGCTTAATATACAGCATTCGCTCTTTTGGATCGGTAATCTCATTAATTTTATTGGAATAAACAGCGTTAACCGCTGCTTCCGGTCCCATTACGGCAATTTGTGCTGTAGGGAGGGCAATGCAGCAATCCGGTTCAAATGCTGGCCCTGCCATAGCATATAGTCCGGCTCCATATGCTTTGCGCACCACCACAGAGATTTTTGGAACAGTCGCAGAACTCATAGCAGAAATCAATTTTGCACCATGACGAATAATACCTGCTCTTTCCACTTTTGTTCCAATCATAAAACCTGGTACATCAGCTAAGAATAAAAGCGGAATATGGAATGCATCACATAGCTGGATAAACTTCGCCCCTTTATCAGCGGAGTCAACAAAAAGTACGCCACCTTTTATCTTTGGCTGATTTGCAATAATACCAACAACTTTGCCATCCATCCTTGCAAGACCTGTAATGAGTTCGGGTGCAAATAACTTCTTAATTTCATAAAATGTTCCTTCATCAATTAACGTATCAATTGCATCATACATATCAAACGGAACGTTTTGGTTTTCAGGAATTAACTCTCCTAGTGTTTTGGATGTCTTAACAGGTAACTTCCCTTCAAGCACAGCTGGCTTTTCGTGAAAGCTTTGAGGAAAATAACCAAGGTACAATTTTGCTTTTGAAATTGCTTCTTCTTCAGAATAAACAAGCACGTCTCCACAACCGCTCACACTACAGTGCATGTGAGCACCACCCATCTCTTCTAACGTCACTTTTTCTCCAATAACCTTTTCAGCCATTCGTGGCGACCCTAAATACATTGAAGCGTTTCCATCAACCATAATGACGATATCACAAAACGCAGGAATGTAAGCTCCTCCTGCAGCAGAAGGACCAAATAATAAACAGATTTGCGGAACTACCCCCGACATACGCACTTGGTTATGAAAGATTTTCCCCGCCCCTCGTCGGTTCGGAAACATGTCTAATTGATCCGTAATTCGAGCTCCTGCTGAGTCAACTAAATATAGCATTGGTACCTGCAGCTTTTCAGCAGTTTCTTGAATACGAATAATCTTTTCAACTGTTCTTGCTCCCCAAGACCCTGCTTTAATTGTTGAATCGTTCGCCATTGCGCATACCGTTTGACCGTTCACCTTGCCGATGGCTGTAACAACACCATCAGCTGGTAAGCCTTTAGCTTGATTATTAGCAAACATCGCGTCTTCTTTATACTCACCTTCATCAAACAATAAAGCCAAACGATCTCGAACAAATAGTTTATTTTGTTGCTTTAACTTTTCATGATATTTTGCGTCTCCACCTGCTCGAATTTCTTCACATTTATCTTCATAACGCTTTTGTAAATCATTTGTATGTATCATACGCTCACTCCTTTTAAGAAATTGTCATTAATACATCGCCTTCATTTACAAAGTCTCCTACACCGACTAAAATTGCATCAACTATTCCTTCTTCACTGCTTTCAATTGGAATTTCCATTTTCATCGATTCAAGAATAATTAATACCTGACCTTTTGTCACAGAATCTCCTTCTGATACATGAATATTTAACACCATTCCCGCCATCGTTGCTGTCGTTTCTTTCATTTTTAGTCCTCCTTTTTTATTTCAAAACTTCTGTCAATACCGCTGTATTGTATTTTCCAGCTACATACTGCTCTGCATTTAATAATTGTTTAAACAACGGTAAGTTTGTTTTAACCCCTTCAATTGATGCCTCAGTAAAATATGCTTTAGCAAGCTCAATTGCGTTTTCTCTCGTACGACCAGTGACAATAACCTTCGCAATCATTGGATCATAAAAAGGTGTTACTTTGTCTCCGCTATCATAACCTGCATCCACTCGAACATAAGAACGCTCTGGAAGCGAAAACTGCGTAATTTGTCCAGGAGCCGGTAAAAACGTTACAGGGTCTTCTGCGTATACTCGAAACTCTACCGCGTGGTTGGTAAGCTGAACCTCTTCTTGTTGCAAAGGTAGCGCGTCGCCTCTAGCAACTAAGAGTTGCCACTTTACAAGGTCTAGTCCCGTCACTTGCTCTGTAATGGGATGTTCAACTTGAAGTCTAGTATTCATTTCTAAGAAATAGAAATTTTCCTGCGCATCCACAATAAATTCAATAGTGCCAGCATTATAATACTGAACTGCCTTAGCAGCAGCGACGGCCGTCTCATACATACGTTGTTTTGTATCAATAGATAGCGATGTTGCCGGAGCTTCTTCAATCACTTTTTGGTTGCGACGCTGTACGGAACAATCTCGTTCAAAAAGGTGCACTGCATTTCCAAGCTGGTCTCCAAAAATTTGAACTTCTATATGCCTTGCATCCGTGATTAGCTTTTCAATAAATACTTCTTCATGGCCGAAATATGCTTTAGCTCTCGCTTTTGTGGATTCATATGTCGTACGCAGTGATTTTTCATCATCACAGCGTACCATTCCAATGCCTCCACCGCCACCGCTAGCTTTCAACATAACGGGATAACCAATAGCTTGAGCTATCTCACACGCTTCTTCAATATCAGCTACAGCCCCTTCGCTTCCAGGCACAACGGGAACGCCTGCTTCTTTCATAATTTTTCTAGCCCTTACTTTATCACCCATATCCGCTATAACTTTTGGCGATGGTCCAATAAAAACAAATCCTTCTTCTTCCACGCGCTTGGCAAATGTGCTATTTTCCGATAAAAATCCGTAGCCTGGATGAATTGCATCAACGTTTTCTTGATGAGCAATTTCTAACAAGCGCTCAATATTTAAGTACGATTTTTGAACAGGAGGTTCTCCAATTTCATAAGCAACTGTAGCAGCTTTAACATAAGGTAGATTTTCATCGGCCGTAGAGTGAACAGCAACAGTTTGTATATTCATCGTATGACAAGTTTTAATAATACGATGAGCAATTTCGCCTCGATTAGCGATTAAAACTTTTTTCATTGTATTTCTTCTCCCTTCGCTGCAGTATAAAATATTCTCAAGTCTATTCAAAACCATGGTATGATAAGACTAAAAGAGAAAAAAATCTCCCAAAACGTATAATTCTACAATTTTCTTAAAATCCCTTTGTTTTTTTGTAAACGCTTACTTTTTTTATTCTCATCTATCTATCCTATATTTAAAAATTTATTCATATGCTATACAAGCAGCTCATTTCTAAGGAGTGATTGATAATGTATGAGGTACAGCAGTTGCGAATTAACTATAAAACACTTGAAGAATTTAAGCAGTTTAAGCAATACGGGCTCCAAGAATTGTCCATGTTAGAAGAATTAAATGCCCAAATATCTGAAAACGAAATTCATTCTCCATTCTACGGCATTTACATTGGAAATCGTCTTGTAGCTCGAATGAGTTTATACCGACAGTCTAAAAAGCATGATCACTACTTCAAGCCACACCAGCCTTACCTTGAAGTATGGAAACTCGAAGTACTCCAAGAATTCCAATCAAAAGGACTAGGTACGAGATTAATTGAATACGCTAAATCTTTTAACTTGCCTATTAAAACAAACCCACGAGTTCATTCCAATCAGTTTTGGACAAAAATGGGCTTTGTTCCGGCTGCTTATGATTTAGAGCGAGATTTAGGAGAAAACCCAATGCTTTGGTGTCCAGAAGGCGTATCAACCTCAAAATAATAGATAATATAAAAAAGCCCTTGAACCTTCTCTATCTTTGAGCTACACCGCGATAAAGAGTCAAGGGCTTTTATATAAATGAAGTGCTACGCTTTATTATTTATTTTCAACTCGTTCTAAATTACCGTTTTTCTCCATTTGAAATTTAACTTTTCTACTTTTTTCATCTTCTTTTAGAACAACCATCTTACGAGCTCTTTCCATAATTTCAATCAGTGCTTTATAATCTTCTTCCACCGTATATAAGTTACTTTCCAACACTTTTTTCTCTTTTTCAAGAACCGTTACTTTTTCCTGTAACTGTTCAAGTTTATGCTGCAACTCCTCATTTGCTTCCAGCAACTCACTCGACTGCTGCTGAATTTGTTCAATCGACTCTAAGTAACGAATAACCTCACTTAACGACGTAATCGATTGACCATCTATATATGAGAAGCGCACGGGCTGTTCTTCATCTTTTGTGATCACGCGTGATTTTAGCTGTTTGCGTTGAATCTTCGCTATGTCAATACCAGTTTTGTATTGTTTGCGCACAAAAGAATTCCAGCGAAAGCCACAAGCTGCTGATGTTCGCGAAAGTTTCTTTCCCACTTCTTCAAATGCAGCAAGTTGTGTGCCACCTTCACGTATATGACGCAATACAATTTCAGCTAGTAGTAAATCTTCATCTTGAGTCCATGCATCTTGACGAGAAGAAGTCATTTTTCTATCCCTCCTTATCCGTACTTATTAAATAAGTATGCAACTACTAGATAAGATAGACTATTGTTCAACTTCTCAAGGCAGAAATTCTTAACTTGCCTTTTTCAAGATACTTTATTCATGCAATCAGCTTTATTAAGCCTTCTTTTGAAGTCGATTATTAACCGCTTGCTTGTGTTCTTCACTTTCCCAAAGCAAGCTACAATGATCAATTTCTGCTTCCATTCGTTCCCACAAACCAACTTGGCTCCATTTTGCAATCGGCATTTGCTTATATGCAGTCAGCACAGCGCTAGACTTTGTAATAATTGGAAGTAACCACTCTTCACAGCGCATCGCTAGCTCTTGGTATGACGTTACATAAGATAAAAAGCCGACCTGCTTGGCACGCTCCACGCTGTAGATTTGAGAGCTTGTCAACATTTCCATTGCATCTGAGTAACGAAGCTTTTCAAATAAAATCGTGCCGCCCCCCCAACCCGTTGTAATACCTAAGTCTCCTTGTATAAAACCAAACTCACTATGAGCTGCGCTGATGCGAAAATCACAAGCAATCGCAATTTCACACCCGCCCCCAACTGCTGTGCCGTTTAATAAAGCTACCGTGGGTTTTGGTAATATAAGCAATTCATATAAAATTCTTCCCATTCTCTTTAACATACTCTCCGCTTCAGCCGCCGTTTCAAGGGCATGAAAAGCTGAAATGTCTCCACCACTACAAAAGGCTTGTGAACCCGCTCCTGTAATTACCAACGCTTTAATATGAGGATTCGCTTTCACTTCAGATATAGCCTTCTCTAAAGAAGTCATCACCTCATAATCCACAGCATTTCGTTTCTCGGGGCGATTAATAACAAATGTGCTAATGCCGTTGTTATCTACAAAAAACTTTGTCTTTACCAATGTCTGTTCCCCCTTTTTCATCTTCACTCAACTTTTTCATAAGTAAAGAATTCGAGAAGCGAAATATAAACTCCTGCATCTTCCCTTAGAAAAGCAGTCATCACAAACCTTAAAGAACGTTTTAATGCAAAAATAAAAGACCCTTCAACAGGGTCTTTTATTTTTGCATTATTTGTTTACTACGTCATTTCCTTTGTAAGTACCACAAGCCTTACATACACGGTGTGATAGTTTCATCTCGCCACAATTTGAGCACTCTACCATACCAGGAACTTGTAGTTTAAAGTGCGTACGACGCGTTCTTTTCTTCATTTTAGATGTTCTTCTAAAAGGTACAGCCATTATTCCCACCTCCTTAAAAGAGTTTTTAATCATATGAAGGCCCGAAAGCCGGATCTTCTCGTTAGTTATTTTCTTTGTTTTTAAAGAAATTTTCTAATACCGCTAAACGTGGATCGACTTTTTCCTGTTGCTCTTCTTCCGTTACAACTTCCCAATCTTTTCCTGATTGAGGAGCAGCACCTTTCTGTTGTTGATCATCACTAAAAACTTGAAGAGGAATTTCCACAATAATTAATTCCTTAATAAGTGGAATTAAATCCACTACTTCACCTTCAACGACTCTCATTTCACCGTCATCTTCATAATCGGCGTCACTATTGAACAGAAAAGTTTCCGTTGCTTCAATAGAAAAAGGATACGGAACATCGACTAATGTACGAGCACAAGGCAATGTCATTTCTCCAGAAATTTTTAGATGAAATGTGACTTTTGAAGAACTAATATCAGCTCTTCCTTTCACATGTACATCTGACATGCGACGAATCTGTGGATCGGTATTAACAAATTCCTTACCGTCTACGATTTCGTCAAAAGTTAATCCTTTATTTTGCAACTGGTACAACTGATGTATTGTCCATTTCATTGTTAATCACCTCAAGGCAACAAAGGTTATTATAGCTTTCACAAGATTATTTGTCAATATTTTTTCTTTACACTATAATGTACTTAAATTTATTTTTTTCTTTTCATAATCCTTACGCTAAAACTGTTCAATCGCACTTGAAAATTTAATAAAAGGAGACTCATTATGCAAGCTGTAGGAATTATAGTTGAATACAACCCTTTTCATAATGGCCATCATTATCATTTGCAAAGTGCAAAAGAAGAAACAAATGCTGATTGCGTTATCGCAGTGATGAGCGGTCACTTCTTGCAACGCGGTGAACCTGCTGTCGTATCAAAGTGGGCTCGTACGAAAATGGCTCTAAAAGCTGGTGCCGACCTTGTCATTGAACTACCTTATGCATTCTCTACTCAGCAAGCTGATACGTTTGCAAACGGTGCTGTAGCCATCTTAGAACATCTTAAAGCTTCGTATGTATGCTTCGGCAGCGAACATGGAAACACGCAGTCTTTTCTTAAATTCAGCAGACTTTTAAAGGAGCATGAACACGCTATAGATGAGCATGTACAAAGCTATTTAAAAGTTGGAAATAGCTACCCAAAAGCTCTTTCCCTTGCTATGAAAAACATTACTAATGAACAAATTGGTTTAAATATGGAACAACCAAATAACATTTTAGGCGTAAGCTATGTAAAGGCTATTGAAAAACAGCATGCATCTATTAAACCACATACGATTACTCGAATTCAATCCCATTATCACGATAAAATGCTTTCTGAGACGGAAATTACAAGCGCAACAAGTATTCGTCATGCTTTATTCCAAGATATCATTGATGTTAAGGACTTATCACGCTATATGCCTAACCCTGTTATTCAAGGTCTAAAAGATTATCAAACACAAATTGGCTTTTTACATAACTGGGAGCTCTATTTTCCATTTTTAAAGTATCAACTCATGACCCATTCACCCGAGTCTCTTCAAGCCATTTACGAAATTGAAGAAGGTATTGAATATCGCTTATTAAACGCCATAAAAGAAGCACTATCCTTTGAAGACTTTTTAAGTAAAGTAAAGACAAAGCGCTATACGCGTACACGCCTTCAACGGATGTGTGTTCACATTTTGACGAACACAAAAAAAAATGAACTATCCAAGTCGCCTTCAACCGCTTATATTCGATTGTTGGGCATATCTCAAATCGGCAGGCTGTATATGAAACAAATAAAAAAAGACGTGTCTGTTCCTATTGTATCCACTGTATCTCAATGTAAACACGTAGACTTATCACTTGATATAAAAGCTACAAATATCTATAGTTCACCTTTACAAGAGCCCATACGCTCTCAGTTTTTAAAACAAGAGTATACGCAGCCACCGATCATGATTTAAAAAGGCGGAGTAAGTCGGTACCGACTCACTCCGCCTTTTTTACTTTATCCAACTTTTCTAGATATTCAATCGCATCATTAAACGTATCAACTGGAACGATTTTCATATCGGTATCAATTTTTGCTCCCGCCTGTACGGCTTCCTTATAGTTCGAATTAGCCGCTCCTTGCTGATTAGGCGCAAAAAACACTTCTGCTCCCTCTTTATCCGCGGCCACAATCTTTTGAGAAATTCCTCCAATAGGACCTACAATCCCTTTATCGTTAATAGTCCCCGTACCCGCAATTTTATGTCCTTTTGTTATATCTTCTTTTACAAGCTGATTATAAATTTCAAGTGAAAACATCAAGCCTGCAGAAGGTCCACCAATCTTTTCAGTATCAATCTCTACATCTGGCTCTACGTCCACTTCGCGACTGGTTTCTAAGGATATTCCTAACCCAAAGCGCGTTTGATCATCTGGAAATGAGGCTAGAGGAAGCTCTACTATTTTTTCTTCATCATTTCGTAAGATGGTTATCGCAACCTTATCCCCTTTTTTCTTCTTCGCTACGTATTCAATTAACTCCTCTGCTGTCTCAATAGTTTGACCATCTACTGCCTTTACAATATCTCCAATTTTAAGCTTGCCATAAGCAGGCATATCCGGTACTACTGTAACAATATAAACACCTTTATTCTCAAACTTAATTTCTTTGTTTGCCGCATTGTATGCAACAATGACGGCCGCATCTTTGGACGTATCCATCATATGTAATTGCCTTACCGTATAATCGCTATCACTTTCTCCTTGCTGCAAAATATCTTCTTCAGGATACAAGTGATGAAAGTCTTGAATATGAGCCATAGCATACGATAAAGGCGTCGCCCTTCCCATTCGAACCGTGGTTAACATAAAGGCCCCTTGCTCTTCATACCCTCCTTGCACATTAATAATAGGCTTTAGCTCCTGTGCTATGCCAGGCTTTGTAATATAATAAGGTAAGGGATAAAAAAATAACATAGCAATTGTTAGCACTAATGCTATGTAGGATAAAATTCTAACTCTTTTCTTCACCTGTGTGATTCTCCTTCCACTTTTCAATAGCTTCTTGAATAAACGGTAGATGCTCAATTGCAGCTTGTTCACCGATTTCAATAATTTCTTTAATATCTGTAAACGCTCGCGAACTAAACGTTTCTACTTTAGGGCGAAGCATTACATCAGACGCAATTGCTCGATTTATTACAAGCTCGTCTTGAAGAATATCTAGGCTCTGTAAAATAACGTCAAAAATTGATGTGATTTCTGCATTTCTTTTCACATGAGAGACATCGACTGCAAGCACAATATCTGCTCCCATCTCTCGTACAATGGATACCGGAATCCGATCGATGACCCCGCCATCTACTAGCAAGCGTCCATTTACATTCTCTGGTGCAAAGATACCTGGAATGGAAATGCTTGCTCTTACAGCTTGTGCAACTGAGCCCGTTTTGAAAATGACTTTCTCCCCAGCTTTTAAATCCGTAGCCACAATGGCAACTGGAATATTTAAATCTTCAATCTTTTTATTTTTGGTTAGGGCTTTTACCAAGGATTTAATACGATTCCCCGCAATAAATCCCATTTTAGGGATTGTAAAATCTAAATAATATTTTCTTTTAAAGGTAAGTGCCATTTTATATAGTTGACTTATTTCCGTACCAGATGCATACATAGCCGCAACCAAAGCACCCATGCTGCTACCCGCCAAATAGTGAATAGGGATATTGTTTTCCACCAGAACTTTAATGACCCCAAGGTGAGCAAACCCTCTTGCTCCTCCTGACCCCAATGCCAATCCAATCGTTGGGCTTTTCATAGTTAGGCCCCCTTACTAATCACTTGTTTTATTCAGTATATACGTCTGCCGCTATAAAGTGAAACTTGAGCACGTAAATAATCATTTTTATCTTTAGCTTAACCAAGAAAGTAGAGAAAGAAAACGTGGTCTAAACGATTAATTAGCATAAATTGGACTAACCAATTCGTATATTGATATATAGAACATGTACCTGCTGTATCGTATGCAGTTTAAAAGGAGAGGGAATAGAATTGAATAAATCCATGTTAAAAACGATTGTGTTAGGAGGAACCGCTTTAACGCTTACCTTTGCCTTACTCACTTATCCAAAAGAAGCACTGGAAGCCTCAGTGCGAGGATTAAATACATGGTGGAAGGTCGTATTTCCATCATTATTGCCTTTCTTTATTCTTTCCGAATTATTGATTGGATTCGGAGTTGTCCGCTTTATCGGATCAATATTAGAACCTTTGATGCGCCCATTATTCCGAGTTCCAGGGGTTGGAGGATTTGCGTTAGCAATGGGAATGGGTTCTGGATTCCCTTCCGGAGCAAAGATCACCGCTCGATTACGGCAAGAAGAACAGTTATCAAAAACGGAAGCTGAACGCCTTGTTTCTTTCACCAACTCCTCAAACCCTATATTTATCTTTGGAGCAGTTGCGGTCGGCTTTTTTAGCAATGCAGCAATGGGGATAATCCTTGCTTTTGCACACTATCTCGGAAACATTCTAGTAGGACTTGTTATGCGCTTTTACGGAAAAAAGGCTGATACAACGTATTCTGCTTCCACTCAGCGTCCGTCTCTTATTCAAGCCTTTAAAGAAATGCACGAAGCCCGCATAAAAGATCAAAGGCCCATTGGTAAGCTTTTAGGTGATGCTGTGTTATCATCAGTTCAATCTTTATTAATGATCGGTGGATTTATTATTTTATTTTCTGTTTTAAACAAGCTGCTGTTTGTCATGAACATTACAACGTTTATAAGCAGTAATCTTTCATATTTATTTAGTTTACTTCAACTTTCAACGGCACTAAGCCTTCCCTTTATATCAGGACTTTTTGAAATCACAATGGGCAGTCAATTGACTAGCCAAACAGCAGAATCCACTCTATTTCAACAAGTCATTATTGTCAGCTTTATCCTAGGCTTCAGTGGTTTTTCTGTTCACGCTCAAGTTGCCAGTATTCTTGCTGAAACAGATATTCGATTTTTCCCATTTTTTTGTGCACGCTTGATGCACGGACTATTTGCTAGTATCCTTGCTATCTTAGCATGGAAACCTTTTGAACAAAATATTCTATCTCAGGCTCAGTGGTCTCCACACGCTTTGCCTACTTTTTTGCAGGAAGGCACAACGAGCTGGAGCCAAATCTACTTTGAATTTTGCACCCTATATGGGCCAACGTTTACCATTTTATTGCTATTCACTTATTCCTTGTTATATATGAAACGTCACTTTCCGCTAAAATAAACGACAAAAACGCCATCCATTCCTATAGCAAGCTAAAATAAACGTTTGCGTAAGAATGTAATGGCGTTCTATCAATTAGCTGAAAACTTCTTAGAGAGCGCTTCTTTCACAACCGGAGGCACAAGCTCTGATATATTGCCACCATATTTAGCAACTTCCTTTACAATGCTAGAACTTAAGAAAGAATATTGATTATTCGTCATCATAAACAATGTTTCAATCTCTTTATCTAACACACGGTTTACAGATGTTATCTGCATTTCATATTCAAAATCCGATACCGCTCGTAAACCGCGTAAAATAGTGCTAGCTTGCTTTTGTTTTGCATATTCCATCAGCAAGCCACTATACGATTCTACTACTACATTTGGAATTGATTCTGTTACTTGCTTTAGTAGTTCAATTCGCTCTTGCACTGTAAACAATGGGTTCTTGGATGAGTTGTTTAATACAACAACATACAACGTATCAAACACGTTTGAGCCTCGCTTAATAATGTCTAAATGACCGTTCGTTACAGGATCAAAGCTCCCTGGGCAAACTGCTATGCTCCCCATAAAAATCCCCTTTCTCTTACGTAAAACAATTGTTATACTTCTTCAGGTTGCTTATATGTATAAATTGATACACCGATAATTCCATAGTTTTCACTTTTTATCTTTTCGAACTCATTAATTTCATCTGGAAGCACTACGTCATTTGCATGTTCTGCAACGATGACACCTGAGGATTGCAACAGTTTATGCTTACTAATTGTTTCGATAAGCGATTTCAACTTTTGTGCCTTGTACGGTGGGTCGAGTAAAATTAAGTCAAACTGTAGCTCTCGCTTAATGATGGCTTTTAGTGCTCTTTCAGAATCGTTGCGATATACTTCTGCTTGCTCTTGTAAACTACATGTTTGCAAATTACTTTTTATCGTTTGAATAGCTTTACCGTCTCGATCTACGAAAATTGCTCGGTCTATTCCTCTGCTTAGCGCTTCAATACCTAAGCCTCCACTGCCTCCAAATAAGTCAAGAGCTATTCCACCTTCAAAAAAAGGACCAATCATATTAAAAATAGCTTCTTTTACTTTATCTGTTGTAGGACGAGTGGAATTACCTGGGACTGCTTTTAACGAATGCCCTTTACAGCTTCCAGCTACTACTCTCATGTCTATCACTACCTTACTTTTACTTGCTTATTCTTCATTATCCTAACACAAAATTAACTATAAAAACTAGCGGAAATAAACTTTTTCCATTTTTATGGTACAAAGCGACGTAAACAATGACAGGAATAGAAGTTTTACTCCCAGTATGTATAAAACAAGAATTAGAGGACATACTACTTACCAACAACATCATCGAACCGATGTTGTTGCCAACCGCGGAGAAGGCTTACGTTTCCCCATAAGTTCTTCCTCCGGTTTCTCCTCTCCCTTTGCCTTCGTAAGCAACAATGCAGTCTATACTGAGATTGCATGAGCTTAATTGAAGGACCCTGTGATGCGTAGTTACAGGGCTTTTTTTTATTTACTCTGCAAAAATTCAATGTTACATTAAACTTGACTGTAAATAAAACGAAAGGAGATTAAGGATGATTCAACGTTTTATTGAGCTTGGACAAGGTTACTCAGATATCTATGAACTATTCGAAATTGCAAAGCACAATACGCACCGCCTACAGCACTTTATCATGCTGCGTACCGTGATAGACAATCAGCCAAAAGCATCGTTCGTTGTTGTGTTACATCCAACAACTGAAGGGAAATTCCAGCCTCTTTATGTTTGTCGAGAAGGAATTACTCTATCAGAAACGAAAGCAAATAAACGCGTCGAGCTGTTTGAACAATTAGCTAATTCCTTAGATAAAAATATAATTGTATTAGACGTTAAGCCGTCTACAATGTTTTCAGAAACAGAACTTTATTACCAACATTTAATTGGCATTTTGCGTATGAACCGATATATTTCACCCTTGCAATAAACGTACATAAAAAAGAGTTTGGGACATAACAAAATGATGGCTTCTAAAAGACGAACACTAGCTGTTCCCATCTCTTTGATTTGTCTCAACTCGTTCGTTCCATTGCGCTACGGCCACTCGCTTTCCGCGGGGAGGAACCTGAGCTTCTTCGCTGCGCTGGATCTCCGTTTTCCCTCTCTTCCCCGCAGGAGTCGAGTGTCCTACGCTCCATTCCACCCTGTTTCCAACATTGTTTTCACAATCAACAAAAAACCTGAACGATTAAAAGTTATGAACTCTCAATCGTTCAGGTATAGTAAGGACTGAACTACTTATGTCCCAGCCTCTTTTTACTATATACCAATCTTGTAGTCGTACTCTTTTGCTTTATCGGGCTTTGAATTTTCAAATTCAGTTTTTAATTCTGGTCGGTAAGAAAGCAATATTTTTTTCACAAAAGGTAGCGACTGAATACGCTCCATTGTCTTTTCAATTCCATCCTGATTGCAATACAACACAACGTATTTTAGTTCTCTTGAAACATACTGTACATTTCCATACTTACGAAGTGCTTTTGCTTGCTTCACAGAATGCACATATGCAATAAGTCCTTGACGATTAACAAACATAATAGCTTCCCCTTTTACATAGGTTAAAATAGTTTTATATGAAACTGAAGTAGGTGAGTTATGTATGACGTTAGATGACGTTTGGTCTTCCTTTTTTTCTCATTTTACTAGGAATAAATTAATTGAACAAGTAGAAAAAAAAGAAATTACGCATGTTCCGTTCCTTTACATTACATCAAGCAAAGGTGATCGGCATCAAATTGAAAAATGGATTCATATAGCCTCTGAGACAGCTACCACAAATGCAAAAGTAACGTGGCAAACGGAGTTTGTTCGCCACGCCACTTCAATATACGTCTACCGTCACCGCTTCTTTGTTCCTCAAAGAAAATCATTCTGTTGTGGAAACGTGTGCGGTACCGATTGTACGCGACTGAGGTTGTAACGCTTAGGCGCTACAGCCGCAGCTTCCACCGGCTCCACATCCTCTGCCACATCTGCTTCCTGTATCGAAAAATGGATTGCCTGTTGGAACTTTTATATGTTCTGACACAGATTGTCCAATAATAACACTAATCTCATCTAAAAGCTTTTGTAGCTCATTTTCCGCTTTTTTAAACGCAGCAATCGTATGCTGTAAATCTACAGAGCGCTTAATATCGCGCATTTGCTTTGTAATGGATTTATAATCGGGATGATATTTACCAAACCGCTGGACATCTTCGTATTGCTCTTTCATTTTACCGAATTCAGCAATTAATTTCTGAGCTTCTGTGTCTTTATTTAATCTATTTAAACATTCGCGATAATGTTCAGCTACGTCCGAATGCAAAACCATATTTGCTAGCGCATCAGACTCATCAAGTAGCTCAATTGTTCTCATTGTTGTGAGCATCGTAAATATACACCTCCTGCTTTATCTTATCATGTTTCAGTTTCAAAAGAAAAAGAACATGCAACATTTTATTACATGTTCTTTTCATTTATACAATTTTAATTGTAAAAGATTCTTTTAAATCGTAACTTTCTTGCTCATTTTTCATCAGCTCAATCGTAATTTGATGAGAACCTTTTGGCAGTGCTTTAATGACAAAAGCAGCTTGCTTAATAGGATTGATTGCTTTACCGTCAACTTTCACTTCAAGAAAACCGTTACCATCGTTAAATGAAAATCCGTTAATAATACATTCAACATATACATTGGCACCTCTTACATGCTGATGTACTACTAATTGTTTCTCTGTACCTATCGTTTCCATGGCAGCTTGGCCTGAAAAGCTTACCATTTCTTTATTTGTTTCCGGCTTTGGCTTATCATTCTGACACCCTACAAGTGAAAAGATACAAGCTAGCAAGCATAATATAACACGCATTCAGATCATCCTTTGCAAATGTTTTATGCTTAGCTTTCGCACTAGGGTTCTTTTTTACTCAAAAAAAGCTTCGCAAAGACGAAGCTTTCTAACAAATTATTGATTTCTCATCGACTGAAACATGTGAAACATCATGTTTGCCATCTGAATAGAGTTTGAAAATTTTTCAACTTTATGAGGAATCGTCTGCTTATAATAGGTTTTTGACTCTAAGTCAAACTTTTCTAATTCATCTGGGTTTCTTGTCAAGCGACGATACCACATCGGCTGCTCCCGAATGAATTCATTCAGTTTTGGCTTAGAGCGGATATACTCATATACATCTTCCCGCATAATCTCCTAGTCCTTCCGAAAGCCAAATGGATTTCTTGGACCAGATGGCGTGCTGCGCGTTAATGATTTTGGTGATTGAAATTGCTGCAACACCTGCTGGATATTGGTAATGGCTGAATTAATATTTGTGATATGATTTTGCATTTGATCTAAGTCCATATTTTTGAAGGATGATACAATTGTGGACATGATGTCTTTTTTACTCTCTGCTTCTTCTGCCGTCTCTGGTTCTGTTTTCTCACCTTCAGAGCGATAAGTATCCCATATGGAATCTTCAGCCCCGAATAAGTACCAGTCTTCATATAGCTCTTTCCACGTTTTTCTTTGCGTTCGAACTTCTTCCACTAGCTTCGGATGTGCTTTAACAAAGTTTTTAAATTCTACAACAGATGGATGAACCTCTCGTTTTGTCTCATTCACAGTCACTCACCTCATACATATTAGCCTACTATAGTGTAGAATATGAGGGCTTGTTTGGTTCGCCTATTTTTTAATTTTTTTCATAAGCATGCTGTTTTTTTTGAAGCGGTAAAACCGCTAATATGTATGCTAACAAAATTGAAAAGATGCTCAACCAAAACGTAAAGTAACCAATTTGAGGGATATAGTCATTTAGCATGCTATACCTTGGCATCATAAAAAACACATAGTCGATAATGTCATTATGTAAAGTCCAAACAGCTGCAATTGCTAAATGCCAAAGCTTAATTCTGTAAAACGGTGAATACAATAAACCTTGAACAGCCATAGCACCGTGTGATCCCATAAGCATAAGCATGATGGCATCCATTTGCCCTGTTGTCAAATAGACAAGGAGATTCATTACAACTGCCCAAATTCCATATTTAAATAGCGTAATCATTGCTAAAGCTTCAAATAGTGGAAGTTGTTTTTTTAATAAAAAACCAATTAAAACAATAACAAAAAACAAGCTTGCTGTCGGACTATCTGGAACAAACAAAAGGAAACGAGCAGGAGTTTGTGACAGCTGATTCCCATACCAAATATAACCATAGATTGTTCCCAAGATGTTGACGATTAGTAAAAATGTTAAAAAACGCTTATCTTTTAACGTATACCAAAACCAACTCAACGTGAACACCTCTCTTTCGCTTCATATGAATTACGATATGACAATTTCTTCATCATTATAAAGTTATTTTCCATAAAAAAAAATACCTATTCATAGCGAAGCTATAAATAGGTATTTTTTTATTCTTCTTTCCCTATATTTGCTATAAACTCAGACAGCGTCTTTAACTCCTCATCCGAACCTTTAAAAATGCCAGCAGGCATACTACCTTGACCATTTTTAGCAATATCTGCGATTTCTTCAGCAGATAAATCTAATCCTGTTAGCGCTGGTGCTGCAGGTCCTCCCTGAAGATTTTCACCATGACAGGTTAAGCACGTCTGCTCTTGCATAATTTTGTAGCCGTCTGCTTCCGTATCAATCGCTACTTCTTCACGGATTTCCCCCTGAGCTTCTTTTGCTTCCCAATCCACACTTACAACTGACTCCCACGTTAAGTAAAATACCGCGGCTACTCCTAATAACATAAAGCCTGTTGCTAGCGGGCGCTTTGCTGGCCTTCTTTCAGGACCTCGATCAAGAAACGGTGCAAGCATGAGCGCACCAAAAGCGATACCTGGAATAATAAAGGCTCCAATAGCGTTATATGGACCTGAAGCATACGTATACTTTAAAAGCTGGTATAAAAACAAGAAATACCAGTCTGGTAATGGCAGGTATCCCGTGTCAGTCGGATCTGCAATCCGCTCCAATGGAGAAGGATGCGCGATAGTTAAACAAAGATAACCAATTAAAAAGACCGCACCTACCATCCATTCCTTTAATAAAAAGTTTGGCCAAAATGCTTCCGTTTTACCTGGAAATTCCGAATAGTCTTTTGGAATATTCGGTTTTCTTTCAGCAGGTACACGTGAGTCACCGACGAATTTCATCCCTTTACCACGATGCATGCCGATTCTCCCTCCCTTTCTTCACATATTTCTCACATATAAATTAAATTTTTTAACTTATAGTGGACCAGAAATACCTTGTTTACGAATCATTAAGAAGTGAGCACCCATTAATCCCAGCAAAGCACCAGGTAAGAAGAAGACGTGAATCGCAAAGAATCGAGTAAGCGTCTGGGCACCAACAATATCTGGATGTCCTGATAACAACGTTTTTATTTGTTGACCAATAATTGGCGTGGACTCAGCTATTTGTAGCCCTACTTTTGTAGCAAATAGCGCTTTCATATCCCATGGCAATAAATAGCCTGTAAATCCTAAACCTAACATAACGAAAAAGATTAAAACTCCTACAATCCAGTTTAGTTCTCTTGGCTTTTTATATGCTCCTTGGAAGAAAACCCGAAGTGTATGTAGAAACATCATGACAATAACAAGGCTAGCTCCCCAATGATGCATACCACGAACAATTTGACCAAATGCAACTTCATTTTGTAAATAATAAACAGATTCCCATGCATTTTTAATATCCGGTACATAGTACATCGTTAAAAACATACCAGATAAAATTTGAATAACGGTTACAAAAAACGTCAGGCCACCAAAACAATAAACAAACGCTGAAAAGTGGTGAGCTGGATTGACGTGTTCAGGTACTTCATGATCGGCAATATCACGCCATAATGGGGTAATATCAAGCCGCTCGTCTACCCAATCATAGATCTTATTTAGCATGCTCTATGCCCCTCCCCGTGGTTTGGCTTTTCCAAGATACAATGTACCATCTTTTACTTTTTGTACGTATCCATCTAGCGGACCCATCGGTGGAGTGCCTGCTACGTTCTTTCCGTCTTTGTAATATCTTCCGTCATGACACGGACAGTAAAACTGGTTTGGATGTGCTTTGTCACCAGCCCAGTTAACAGTACAGCCTAAGTGCTTACAAATTGGTGATAGAGCTACAATTTCTCCATCTTTATCTTTGTAAACCCAAGCTGAACGCGGTTCTTCCGACTCATGCCAACCGTCAACTTGATTTACTTTAAAGTCAACACGCTTCGGTTCAGCTGTGATGTCATCCACTTGTGCGACAGCCACTAAATCCTGGTCTACCCCTTTTTTCAACACTGGATCAACCGCAAACCTTACCATTGGCATGAGCATACCGGCAGCCATAAACCCTCCTACACCAGTAAGAGTATAGTTTAAAAACTGTCGTCTTGATACCCGATGGTCTTTCTCACTCATGATATTCCCCCCTCTATTAAAAGCTCAGCCCCTTGAACATAGTGTGGAAACATGATGATTTTTTCTATTAAACTAGGACATTTTCATGATATATCAATATGCATGCAAGGTCAATATAAGCAACCCCTAAAACATGGAAATAACCTTTATTTTTCTAAATTTTTTGGTTATTTTTTGTTTGCGCTTCCATTCTTATCTTATTAAGGTTTAGCTTTTCCACTTTTCCAAGAAATCTGGAATAATTTGTTCAATTTGATTTGCAACTACTCTTTGCTTATGAGCTTCTTCCATATGCTCTAAAGGAAGCGTTGGAATCCATATTAACTTTGATTCTAGCTCTTGATCATAAGCAATCCAGTCACGGTCATTCGTTAAGAAAAAAATATGCTTTGTCTCGCTAATACTCACTTGATTCTTCCAATCTATCAGATTCTTGAGAGCATATTGAGCTCCTAATTGCTTTAAGTATGTAAAACTTGGTGCTAGTAGAACTCGTCCTTTAAATTGTCTTTCTAATTCTGATGTAATAATCGTTGTGTACTCGTTCATTGCTGCGGTTGTTTTCATGGCTGCTCCAAAATCAATTGGAATCAGCGGAATAATAATTGAATCTACATATTCTTTAGATTGTAGATATAATTCAACGTCTTTCACATGCCATTTCATTTACATTTCACCCCGTCATTGCTGTACATCTCTTTTTACATATGGAAAAAGAGATTGACTTTACTGCTACTGTAGCCAATCTCTTTTTGAATTATTTTGCTTGGTAATGCTTATTTAAATATGTCGTTAGACGCTCAAATTCTTCTCTGTTATTTTCGTCTAATGCTTTATCAATTAGCTCCATAACCTTTGAACGTTGGAAGCGTTGAATGGACTGTTCCAACACTTGCTCTGCAAAGAGCCGATCCTTTTCATTTGTTTGCACTGTTTTGGGCATATATGGGTTTTCTTCTAACACCGCAACATATTGTGTTGATGAATATAATGAGCGAAAATTAAGCTGAATATAAATGTCTTCATCACGATTTAATCGAATATCATGAAATGATTTTTCCGCATCCGTTGTCATGATGTTTTCTTTATAAAAGCGAAACGGTGAGTCTTCTACACAATGTGTTGACATGACCATTCCTCGAGGACAAAACTGCGCTTGCTCTACGAAGTGAACGCGCTGCATCAGTTGATCATGACTCATTAAATAGTTTAAAATCCATACACATTCTCGGCGTTTCAATTGATAATTTGTTAAAAACCAGCGAACAAATTCTTTCTTTTCGTTGACAGTAACAGGGGTCGTCATAGTCTCACTTCCCTCCTCTGTGTTTAATCACAGGTCTTAAACACCTTTTACAGATTAATATTCCACATGACAATTAGAAAATCCTTTGAACTATTATTTATTCTTCCAGTTGAAATAATATGTCTTGAATTTCAACTGATGATGGATCTAAGACTAGTAATTTTTTAAACATTTCTTTGGCTTTTTCTCTATTTCCTTCTTCCAGTAGGAAATAGCCGTACTCTTCAAGAAACGCATATTCATCTAAGAAAACGCGAGATGCTGCTTCATAATGAGTTGCTGCTTTTTCATATTCTTCCGTTTCCTGATAAGCTTTTGCCAAATCCCAGTCAAAGTTTGGGTCATGCTCATTGTATTCATTAGCATGGGTAATTAACTCAATGACTTCTTCATATTTCTCCTGGCTCATATATAGCTTAGATAATGTTAAAATTGCTTCAACATATCCCGGATCCAATGCAATGGCTTGTTTAAAAGCAGCTTCTGCCTCTTCTTCTATACCGCGCTTCAACGCAATTTTCCCTTTAAAGAAATAAAGTTCTTTTTGAAATTCATCTTGAGAAATTCCTTCATTGACTGCAGCTGCAGCTTCTTCAAGCAACTCTTCGTGCTCGTATGATTTTGCTAAATATAAATACAAAGAATGGTATTGAGGATCTAACTCTTTTAACTCTACAAACTTCTCAATAGCTGTTTGATAATGCCCAGCTTGATACGCTGAAAATGCGTATTCGAATAACGTGTTGATTTCTAGCTTGTCTTGTAACGCATCATGAAAATACGGTAGGGCCTCTTCGAATTTCCCAACTCCGCTTAAACTTTCTGCCAGACGCTGTCTTAAGTCAATTCCATTTAGTTCTTTATCTGTTTTTAATACCTCTTCAAAATAAGGAATAGATTGCTGATACATTCCTTGACTACTGTAGAATTCACCTAGTGCAAAATCAATTACTTTTTCAGTTGGCAATAGGCGTTTTGCTTCAAGTAGCTTTTGCTCACTTACTTCCGTTAAACCTTGCATTTGGTATAAATCCGCCATCAAGATTAAAGCTGCTACGTAATTTGAGTCAGTCGTTGCTACTTGACTTAAGATGTGAATAGCCTCTTCTTCTTCCTCTAAATCAATTAAAATCTCTGCTTTTAATAAATGGAGCTCACCTTCGGATGGATACTTCTTAATTAACTCGTCTACTAAAGGTAACGCTTCATTTACAAGTCCCCATTCGTGAAGCTGCTCAACCATTAAAAACTTTTCTTCGTCGGTTGCTTCATGCTTCAGCTCATTGATAAGCGCTAACCCTTTTTCAACTTCATTTTCCTCTACATATCGTATAGCACGATCTAATTTCGTCATCCTATAATCTCCTTTATCACTTCGTCTATATGTTTTCATCACTTAGTATGATCGATTGTATTTACTAATGGTTATAAACAAATTTGTTAGTAGTCCCTATAATAAATGAGATTACTGTTTTGTTCAACAAAACGGATTGAATAATAAGAGTTTGGGACATAACAAAATGATTGCTTCTAAAAGACGAGCACTCGCTGTTCCCATCTCTTTGGTTTGTCTCAACACGTTCGTTCCATTGCGCTACGGTCACTCGCTTTCCGCGGGGAGGAACCTGAGCTTCCTCGCTGCGCTGCGGGATCTCCGTTTTCCCTCTCT
>NZ_KQ758627.1:275009-286988 GCF_001457055.1 Priestia veravalensis
GGATCTCCGTTTTCCCTCTCTTTCCCGCAGGAGTCGAGTGTCCTACGCTCCATTCCACCCTGTTTCCAACATTGTTTTCACAATCAACCAAAAAAACCTGAACGATTAAAAGTTATGAACTCTCAATCGTTCAGGTATAGTAAGGACTGAACTACTTATATCTCAGTCTCTTGCAACTACATTATGAAATAAACGTTTGATAACCTCGGCCCTCTAAGCACACTTTTGCTTTTTTACGATCTTCATCGGTTTGAAAACTGAGTCTTAAAACACCATAGATATCTACGCGCGTTTCTAGAATTCGGATGTTTGTAATGCTAATTTCTTCTTCTGCTAGATATCCTGTTACTTCTGAAATGATACCCAGATAGTCAGGAACATCTACATATAGATCATAAAAAGAGGGTATCGCTCCTTTTGAACGCACCGGAAGCTGATCGCGAAATTCTTTTGCCTGAGAAAAATACGCATAGATATTCTCAGCATTTCTCTTCTCAATCATACTACGCACATTGTGCATCTCATCTAACCAATAGTCGAACATTTGAAGTAACGCATCTTGATTATGAAGTAAAATATCTCTCCACATCGCTGGACTGCTCGATGCAATTCGAGTAATATCACGAAAACCACCCGCTGCTAACTTAGAAACAAGAGGATTTCCTTGCTGATAATGCTCTGCTTGATGCACAAGACTAGCTGCAATGATATGAGGAAAATGACTGATAACACCTGCAAGCTTATCATGTTCTTTTGGTGAAAGAACAATGATATTAGCTTTTGTACCTGCCAGTAATTTTTTAAGTCTATTAACAGCCTCTTTTTCCGTATGAGGAGAAGGAGTTAACACATACATTGCATTTTCAAACAAGTGAGCTTTAGATGCTGTGACACCACTTTTATGAGAACCAGCCATTGGATGACCGCCAATAAATTGAATCCCTTTTGAAAGTAAGCATGAAGCCGTTTGAACGATTTGTTCTTTTGTACTCCCAACATCCGTAACAATAACCTCTTTTTTCAAAGGAATACTTTCTAATCTTTGCACAACTTGAACGGCTTGTGTAACAGGCACAGCAATAACAATGAAATCAGCTTTTTTAGCTCCAGCTTCAATTGAACTACTTATTTCGTCAATAACAGTTAGCGATTTTGCTAGTTTTACCTGCTCTTCATTAATATCGTAACCAATAATATGCATTGATTCATATGTATTCTTTATATTTAACGCTAACGAACCACCAATTAGGCCCATCCCAATTACAAAAACTGTTCCTGTCACCTTTGTCACCTCGTATTTCACATATGAAATGAGAGTGTGATCTCACACTCTCATTTCTACATTATTATGCAAATGATTTATGTTTACTCACATACTCTTGAAGTAATTGAATAATTTGTTCATTTTGCTCTTTTGTCCCAATTGTAATCCGTACAGATGTAGGGAAGCCTAATGCGTTGCCAGAACGAACAATATACCCTCTTTCCAATAGAAATTGGAATACTTCATCGCCTGGTTGACCAAAATCAATTAGTACAAAGTTAGTGTAAGAAGGATAGTAATTCAAACCGTTCTTTTCGCAAAATGCATAGTATTGCTGTAAACCATCTTCATTTTTACGCTTGCACTCATTAATAAAGTCTTGATCTTTCAAAGCTTCAATCGCCGCTTTTTGAGCCATACGACTTGTATTAAACGGCTCACGAGCAGGTTCTATTCTTTGTAATAATGCTTCATTTGCAATGCCGTACCCAATTCGAAGTGAAGCCAATCCATAAGCTTTTGAAAACGTACGTAGTACAATTAAATTCTCGTACTCATCCAGTAGATCTACAGTTTGTGGAAAGTCCTCTTCTTGTGCTGCGTATTCATAATATGCTTCATCCATAACAATCAGCGTATGCTTTGGAACTTGCTTAATAAATTCCATCAGGTCTTTTTGCTTTACATAGGTACCGGTTGGATTATTGGGGCTACATACCCAAACGACAGTCGTTTGTTCATCAATTGCGCTTAACATTGCCGACAGGTCGTGGTCACCGTTTCGAAGCGGAACCTCACGAATTTCAGCTCCTTCAATTACCGCATTGTGACGGTATTGAGGGAATGTCGGCGTTGCCATCACCGTATTTGTTTCTGGTGATAGTAAAGCACGGCAAATAATTTGAATAACTTCATCTGAACCGTTCCCAAAAATAAGCTGCTCACCTTTGACATGTAAATATTCAGCCAGTGCTGTTCTTAATTCTGCACTATAGCCGTCTGGATAAAGTGCCATATGATTAAGCTCTTCGTAAATAGCTTCCTTCACGCGATTTGAACAGCCATACGGATTCTCATTAGATGCTAGCTTCACAACAGTTTCTAAGTTGTATTCTTTTTTAACTTCCTCAATGGGCTTGCCTGGCTTATATGGAGATAATGTTAATAATTGCTCTTTTACTTTCAACTTGTTACACCTCGCATTTTTGTATCGGTGAAACGATGGACGCTATATACGCTTGAAAACTTGCTATTCCTTCTGACCTTGTCTCCTTATTTAAAAGTACCGATTGAAGTTCCGCAACTTTGTGAACAATTGCACTACCAATTACAATACCATCCGTGTATTCTTTTAATACTTCAACCTGGTGGCTTGTTGAAATACCAAACCCCACAGCAACGGGTATGGACGTCGAAGCCTTAACTTCCTTTAAAAATGAATCTAAGTCCTCAGGAAGCGTTTCTCGAATTCCAGTTACGCCAAGGGATGATACGCAGTATAAAAAGCCTGTTGCATCTTTGGAGATTTTTTCAATACGCTCTTTAGATGTTGGAGCAACCATTGAAATATAAGCTACTTCGTTTTGCTCAGCAAGGGTGCGAATCTCTGTACTTTCTTCATAGGGTAAGTCAGGAATTAATACACCATCAATTTCATTTTCTCGCACTAAAGCGAAAAAGGATTCTAAACCTAATTGTAACACAGGATTAAAATAGGTAAAGAGAATAATCGGAATTTCCACTCCTTTTTTTCTCATTTTTGGCACAAGTTTAATTGCTTTTGATATAGACATTCCCTGAGCAAGTGCACGGCTAGAAGCCGCTTGAATGATCGGTCCATCCGCTAAAGGGTCGGAATATGGAACGCCTAACTCCAATACAGAAGCTCCTTCTTTTTGCAAAGCTAAAGCAAGCTCTATCGTGACATCTTCATGCGGATCTCCGGCTGTAATAAAAGGAATAAATAGCGTATCATGTTTGGGTAATCGCTGCTTAAATGTGCTCATATTCTTTTTCCTTCCTTTCTAATAAATTAACAAGAGTGTGAACATCTTTATCCCCTCGTCCTGATAAACAAATCAAAATACTTTCATCTTTTGTCTTAGTTTTTGCTACCTCAAATGCTTTAGCAAGCGCATGTGCTGATTCAATTGCTGGAATAATTCCTTCTGTTTTCGACAGTAGCTGAAGCGCTTCAATCGACTCATCATCCGTTACGCTTTCATACCTTACTCTTCCTATTGAAGATAAGTGAGAGTGCTCTGGGCCAATTCCAGGATAGTCAAGTCCTGCTGAAATCGAATAAGGCTCTGTAATTTGACCATTTTCATCTTGCAATAGATACGTTAACGTCCCGTGAATAACGCCTTTAGTTCCTTTTTCCATTTTGGCAGCATGAAGCTGTGTATGAACACCTTTTCCTCCAGCTTCTACTCCTATAAGCTCTACCCTTTCGTCCTTAATAAAGTCGTAGAACATCCCGATCGCGTTGCTACCACCACCAACACAAGCAATTACCGTATTAGGAAGCTTGCCTTCCGCCTGTAGAAACTGCTGTTTTGCTTCCTCTCCAATAATTTTTTGAAAATCACGAACCATTTTTGGGTAAGGATGCGGACCAATAGCGGAACCAATTAAATAAAAATGATCCTCACAGTGCTGAACCCAGTAACGGATCGCTTCATTTGTTGCATCCTTTAAGGTTTTTGTGCCTGAAGTAGCTGGAATAACTTCTGCTCCTAATAGTTTCATACGAAATACGTTTAATGCTTGGCGCTCAATATCTTCCTCTCCCATAAACACTTTGCATTCCATACCAAACTTAGCAGCCACCGTGGCCGTAGCCACGCCGTGCTGACCAGCACCTGTTTCAGCAATGATTTTCTTTTTCCCCATGCGCTTTGCTAACAAAATTTGTCCAATCGCATTATTGATCTTATGAGCTCCAGTATGATTCAAGTCTTCGCGTTTTAAGTAAATCTTCGCTCCACCCAGTTTATTTGTTAAGTTATCTGCATAAGTTAGGGCTGTAGGTCTTCCTGAATAATTTTTAAGAAGAAATAAATACTCTTCTTTAAAAGCTGGGTCCTGCATAGCTTCATCCAAAGCTTTCTCTACTTCTTCCAATGGCTTCATTAACGTTTCAGGTACATATTTTCCACCAAATTCTCCAAATCTACCAAATTCATCTGGATGATTGTATGTCATGTAAAATCTTCCTTTCGATACGCTTTATTTTTTGTTGATCTTTTTTACCGTCACTTTCAATTCCACTTGATAGATCGATACCATCTGGGTGATAGTACATTAAGCTATCAATATTAGATTCTGTGATTCCACCTGCAATAAAGCATTTCTTGCTATAAGAGCGAGCCGTATTGGTATAGGCCGGGACAAAATTCCAGTCAAACGCAACGCCCGTTCCGCCAAATTGTTCTTTGACTTTACTATCAATTACATAGCCATCAACAACGCCTTTATAACGCTCCATGGCTTGTAGCGTCTGTGGACCATGAGGCAAAGCTTTCCAAACTTCATAGCCAACATTTTTATAAAAAATAAGTTCTTCAGGTGATTCATTTCCATGACATTGAATCACCTGTAAGTCTGCTTTCACCGCTGTTTCTAATACCTCGCTAGGAGCTCCATTCACAAACACGCCCACTTTTTTCATTTCAAAGCCTGAACAGTTCATAACCTGAACTTTTTCTGGCGTAACGTACCGCTTACTTTTCGAATAAAAGATAAAGCCTACGTAATCAGCAAGTCCAGCCTTTGCTAATTGAAAATCTTCAATTGTTTGGATACCGCAGTACTTAATGTGCATGACTTGTTTCTCCGAATAGATTTCCAATCGCTGCTTGCTGATTATCTTGTTTCATTAATGACTCTCCAACTAGAACTGCTTTTGCACCGGCTTCTTTTACATAAGTAAGGTCTTTATATTCATAAATTCCGCTTTCACTAACAAATAAGCTATCCTTTGGAATAAGGGGAGCAATATCCTTTGTTTGGGTAATGGATGTCTCAAACGTGCGCAAATTACGATTATTAACGCCAATAATCTGTGGTGTTAACACGCGTAAAATTTGTTCTAATGTCTCAGCTGAATGAACCTCAACTAAACAATCAAGCCCTAGCTCACCTGCTTGTTCATATAACTCCTTTAAATGTACAGGCTCAAGGACTTCTCCAATTAATAGAATAGCATCTGCACCGATGCGAGCACTTTCCTCAACTTGAAGCTCATCAATAATAAAGTCTTTTCTCAAAACAGGAAGGTTTACGTTTTGTTTTATTTCAGTCAAATATGCCCGGTGGCCCATAAAATACTGCTCATCTGTTAAAACTGAGAGGGCATCTGCTTTTCCTGCTTCGTACGCTTTAGCAATCGTAACAGGGTTAAAGTTTCGTTGAATCAGTCCTTTTGAAGGGGATGCTTTTTTCACTTCTGCAATCAGTGAAAGCATACGGTTTGAATTTGCAAGAGCTTCTAAGAATGACACTTTCTCTACTTGAACAGGATCTGGTAGCACTAAGTTTGCTACTTCTTGTTTTTTGGTTTCAATAATTTTGTTAAGCACGATTAACCACCTCTTCAGATTTTAAACGCTGGAGCTGTTCGAATGCCTGACCGCTTTCGATGATTCGCATCGCTTCAACGACTCCTTGCTCTAGTGTTTGAACAGCACCACTTACATATATGGCAGCTGCTGCGTTCACAGCAACCGCTGACTGTGCAATTTTGTTCTCACCGTTTTTAAAGATTGATTGAATAAGAGCTGCGCTTTCTGCCGCATCATTTACTATAAGCTCTTTCATAGTTCCCCTTTGGACACCTAGTGATTCAGGAGACAGCATATACTCTACAACGCGCTCATCTTTCACTTCCACTACGTCTGTTTCAGTCGTTACGCTTATTTCGTCTAGACCATCTCGACCACAAACTAGCAGTACATGTTTAGCTTTAAGCTGTACTAAAGCTTGCGCAAGCTTTCTTGCTAAATCGATTGAATACACACCAATTACCTGCTTGCTGCAATTTGTGGGATTAGCTAAAGGACCCAGCGCATTGAAAACTGTACGAAACCCTAATTCTCGGCGTATTTGAGCAACATGCTTCATAGCTGGGTGATAAAGAGGAGCGAATAGAAATGACATGTTGACACGTTCAAGCGCTTCTTCAACTTCAGTCTTCTCTCCTTGAATATCCACTCCTAATCTCTCTAGTACATCCGCACTTCCGCTTTTTGATGAAACGGCACGATTGCCATGCTTTGCTACTTTTACACCAGCTGCTGATGCCACAATAGCACTTGCTGTAGAAATATTAAACGTTGACGCCCCATCTCCTCCAGTTCCACATGTATCAATCACGTTTTCATACCTAATGGAGATTATGTTCATGTTATTTCTCATCCCTTTAACAAAGCCGACGATTTCCTCAACTGTTTCGCCTCGGTAAGTTAACAAAGTAAGGATACCTGCAATTTGTGTAGGTGGAACTTGCCCATTCATAATGTCATTCATAAGCTCTTGTGCTTCTACAGCTGATAACGTTTCGCCATTTAAGCATTTTGATAGCAGTTCTTTAAACATACACATTCTCCTTTTTATCGTAGATATCTTGAGCGATTTGAATCGTTTTAATTAAGGCACTCGCTTTGTTACGGGTTTCTTTCCATTCTAGCTCTGGCTTAGAGTCTGCTACAATACCAGCACCAGCCTGTACATAAGCTACTTCATCTTTTAAGACAATTGTTCGAATGGCAATACAAGAATCAATATTCCCATCAAACCCTAAATAAGCAACGGTTCCTGCATATACATTACGTGCAACAGGTTCAATTTCATTTAAAATTTGCATGGCTCTCACCTTTGGCGCACCTGATACTGTCCCAGCTGGAAAGGCAGCTAGCAAAGCATCAATTGGATGAACGCTTGGGCTAATAGTTCCCGTTACTTTAGAAATTAAGTGCATGACGTGTGAAAATTTAACCAACTCCATTAATACCGGTGTCTGTACGCTACCGTATTTAGCTACTCTTCCAATATCATTACGCGCTAAGTCGACTAGCATATAGTGTTCAGCACGTTCTTTTTCATCTTGGATTAAATCTTCGTACATATGCTGATCTTCTTCTTCGTTCCGTCCTCTACGTCTTGTTCCAGCGATAGGATGAATTTCTAATTCACCATTTTCGATTCCAATAAGCTTTTCTGGAGAGCTACCGATTAATTCCACACCGTCTACTTTGACATAAAATAAATAAGGAGACGGGTTAACTAGTCGCAATACTCTGTAAATATCAAACCCAGAAGCTTTCGTTGGAACTTGAAAACGTTGGGATAAAACCGCCTGAAAGACGTCACCGCTTTTGATATACTCTTTAATTTTGTTAACGTCGTTCATAAACTGCTCTTTCTCGTACGAAGAAGTTACACCTTTAAACGTTACGTCTTTTTGTTCTGAATTAAAGACAAGCGGTAACTTGTTTGTTGAGGGATTCACTATTTGATTAACATACGAATTGATATCTTCAACTGCAAGCTGATACTTTTTACTTTTTTCTGCCTCTGTATCCCCTTCGTTAAGCTGAACATAGCGGAGAAGAACTAACTCTTTTGATTGGTGATTGTATGCTAATAGCGTTTCGCAATACATAAAATGAAATGTTGGCATCTGTAAGTCATTTTCTTTATTGACCTGTACTTTTTCAATTTGTGAAACCGCATCATAACTAATAAAACCAACTGCACCACCTTTAAAGGGAAGCGGCAGATCAGGAAGCTTTACTTTAAAATGCTCATCCACTGTTTGAACAGCATTTTTAAAGCTAGAAGCTGAAAACCGCGGTTGTAAATAGCGGTCTTTAATGATGTACTCACCATTTTCTTCCGCAACATATAAAAAAGGATTTAATCCAATAAATGAATAGTTGGACCAAGGTGATGTATCATCGTTACTTTCAAGTAAATAGACTGCTTCATCCTGCACCCGCTGAAACAGATCAACTGGGGTCAAGCTGTCAACATATAACGTCTTTGTGATAGGAATTGTTAAAAAGTGTGAAGAGTCTTCCAGAAAGGAAGTATACGTGTTTGTCATGTGATTCATTCCTCCATTTCAAATGGAGAATGAGAAATAGTGAGGTGTTTTTAGAAGATATTATAAATAAACCCAAAGACATATCAAAAAAAAGCATGCCTTTGGGTAAACGAATGTCATATTTTAACTAGACTCAGCTCTTCTCAACTATCTCATTCTCGTCTACCCTAAACTCAACTAAACTACTTATTACTAACTCTAAACTATCTACATTGTATTACGTTCATCTAAAAATTGTCAACCATGAGACTTTTTTAATTAGAATTCTCTAATTGCTGACTTAACAGGTTTAAAATAAGACCGTCTTCCACCTTTTGAACATAAGGTTGACCAATTTCTTCGAGCAAGACCATATACACGTCACTTTGCTTAGACTTTTTATCAGCCTGCATTTTCTTTAATAAACGTTCTTTTTCTAAGTGTGAAGGAATCGATGTTTGATAACCAAACTGTTTAAACCATGAAGCAATTTCGGATACTGGAAACGCTGTTTTTCCTAAAGCGTTGCTTACATCCATGGCGAAAAGCATTCCAATTGCTACCGCTTCCCCGTGGCTAATTTTCCCATATCCACATTCTGATTCAATGGCATGACCTAACGTATGTCCGAAGTTTAAATGCGCTCGAACACCCGCTTCCATTTCATCTTCTTTCACTATCGCTGCTTTAACAGAGATTCCTTTTTTAAGCGCGTGGATTAATGCATTCTCTCGTAAATCACTTAACGTTTTAATCGTTGTTTTCAGCCATTGATAGAATTCCACGTCATGAATTAACGCATGTTTAATCACTTCAGCAAAACCGGAACGCCATTCTTTTTCAGGTAAGGTATTTAATAATTCAATGTCATAAAAGACAGCTTCTGGCTGAAAGAACGCACCAATCATATTTTTTCCTAGTTCATGATTAATTGCTACCTTTCCACCGACTGCACTATCGTGGGCAAGAAGGGTTGTTGGAACCTGAATGAATGAGATACCACGCATATAAGTTGCTGCAACAAAGCCAGCTAAGTCTCCAATTACCCCTCCTCCAAATGCAATAATAAGAGCATTACGATCCAGCTGCTTTTCTAAAGCAAACGTTTGACACGCATAGTAATGTTCAAAGGATTTCGCTTGTTCACCGCTAGGCAGTACGTATTTATAAACCGTTGAATACGAAGATAAAGCGTCCATCATTTTATCTCCGTAGCACTCGTTTACTGCTTCATCTGTCAACACTAAAATTTGTGAAGCATTTGGCTTTACGCTTTCGATAACTGATGGAAGTTTAGATAGAATGTTTTCACCTAGATAAAGAGGATATGTTTTAGACTTGGTTTCAATTTGAATTTGTTCCATTAAAATCCCCTCGCATATTCACGCATCTGCTTAATATTTTCAGCAATCGTTTCAATTTGGTCTTGGCCAAACTGTTCTACGATTGCAGATGCTAACTCCCACGCAACAACTGCTTCGGCTACGACACTAGCTGCAGGAACCGCACAGCTATCTGAACGTTCAATACTTGCTTCAAATGGTTCTTTCGTTTCAACATCAACACTTTTCAATGGCTTATAGAGCGTTGGGATTGGCTTCATAACACCTCTAACAACAATAGGCATTCCCGTAGTCATCCCACCTTCAAAACCACCTAAACGGTTTGTTCGTCTTGTGTATCCATTTTTTTCATCCCACAAAATTTCATCATGAACTTCGCTACCAGGCTTTCGAGCAGCTTCAAAACCAAGGCCAAATTCAACCCCTTTAAACGCATTAATACTCATTACAGCCGCAGCAATTTTAGCATCTAATTTACGATCATAGTGTACATAGCTACCAACACCAGCTGGCATACCTTCCACGATGACTTCAACAATTCCGCCGATTGAATCTCCAGCTTCTTTTGCATCATCAATCGCTTGCATCATATCTTTTTCAACAGCTGCATCAAAACACCTAACCGGTGATCGCTCTGTAACTTCCTGGAGTTGTTCAAGAGTTTCATATGCTGGAGGATTAGCTTTAATTCCCCCAATTTCACGCACATGTCCTGCCACTTTAATTCCAAACTGAGCTAAAATTTGCTTTGCTACTGCACCAGCCGCAACGCGAACCGTTGTTTCACGCGCTGAGGAACGCTCTAATACATTTCTCATATCGCGATGTCCATATTTAATTGCGCCATTTAAATCTGCATGTCCAGGTCGTGGGCGTGAGATTTTTCGCTTTACGTCTTCGGCTTCTTCTTCAGAAATTGGCTCAATGCCCATAATCTTTGTCCAATGCTTCCAATCGTTATTTTCAACAACCAGCGCAATAGGAGATCCAAGCGTGTAGCCATGGCGAACGCCACTCACAATTTCTACCTGATCGGTTTCAATTTGCATACGACGCCCTCTTCCATGTCCTTTTTGTCTACGCGCAAGCTCTGTGTTTACATCTTCCGCAGTTAAAGGTAGCCCTGCTGGAACACCCTCTAGAATGGTCGTCAATTGTGGGCCATGCGACTCTCCTGCTGTTAAGTATCTCATCTTTCTACCTCCACTATTATGTATTTTTCAGGAAATCGTCTGAATTTTTATTTTTAAATATGACTATACCATACTCTATGTTACTTCACCACAAAAAAAAAGCGAACGCACTCTTTACTGCCCCTATTATAATTTGCGATAAAAAAACGTATCTACTACTTCCAATCCATATTTCTGAGGTTGAAATACTTGCTCTGTACTTCCCACAAAAAAGACGCCTCCCTTTCTCAATGAATCCGAAAACTTCTGATAAAGCTGATGCTTTGCCTCTTCAGTGAAATAAATAAGCACATTGCGACAAACAATTAAGTCAAACTGTTGTGAAAAGGGATCCGCAAGTAAATTATGTTTCTTAAAAGTAACCGTCTTTTTAATCTCATCGTTTACTTTGTAAAACAATCCTTGACTAGTAAAATACTTGTTTTTTATATGTACCGGCACTTCTTGTAGTGATTTTTCTGCATACAACCCTATTTTGGCTTTTTCAATAACCGTTTCATCCAAATCTGTGGCTAAAATTTTAATGTGTGAAAGCGGATAGTATGAAGATAAAACCATCGCTAATGTGTATGGTTCCTCTCCCGTAGAACATGCCGCGCTCCAGACTTTTAGCGTTTCGTTCCCCTTTGTTAACTGAGGTAGAATCGTTTCTTCTAACACTTCCCAACGCTTTCGATTTCGATAAAACTCTGAAACATTAATTGTGATTCTATCTAAAAATTCAGTCAATAAATCCTCTTGATAAGCTAGGGCTTGATAATAGGTATGGAAACTAGTAAACCCTTTCTTTTCATATAAAGATACTAACCTTCGTTTCATTTGTGCCTCTTTATATAACGACAAGTCGATACCTGTTTTCAGCTTAATTTTGCGAACAAACTCTTCATATTCATTTGTCATAAATAAGACCCCTATCTATCATATTACATATTTCTTTTTATTCCATTATATCGGAATCTCGTTTATCGATGTTAAATTTCTCCATAGAAAAAAGAGTTTGGGACATAACAAAATGATTGCTTCTAAGAGACGAACAATAGCTGTTCCCATCTCTTTAGTTTGTCTGAACACGTTCGTTCCATTGCGCTACGG